>JALYYN010000474.1 GCA_030946525.1 Actinomycetota bacterium
GCCGACGCGGCCCCCGCCCCGATCCCGGCGCCACGGGCGGCCCGGCCGCAGCGCCGTCGGGCAACCACAGCCGCACGTCGTAGCGGCGCCCGTCGACCTCGACGGCGACGTCGCGTGCCGTCGTGGCCGGCCCACCGGCGTCGGCCCTCGGACCCGTCGACGGCATGTCGGAGAAGTCGAGGCGCTCCTCGACCCACCGGGTGGAGTGACGGTTCCCGATGAAGTCGGGGTGCTCGAGGATCCGGATGTGGGCGGCGATGTTGGTCGCCACCCCCTCGATCGTCATCTCCCGCAGGACCCGCAGCATGCGCCGGCGGGCGTCGTCCCGGGTCCAGCCCCAGGTCAGGACCTTGGCGATGAGGTTGTCGTAGTGCTGGCTGACGGCGTCGCCCTCGCCGTAGCCGGCGTCGATGCGGACCCCGAACCCACCGGGGCGCGAGAAGCGGTTGAGCGTGCCGGGCGAGGGCAGGAAGCGGCCGCCGGCGACGTCCTCGGCGTTGACCCGGCACTCGATGGCGTGGCCCCGCGGCGCCAGGCCCTCCTGGGTGAAGGACAGCGGCTCGCCCCACGCCACCCGGAGCTGCTCGGCGACCAGGTCGATGCCGCAGACCAGCTCGGTCAGGGGGTGTTCGACCTGGAGGCGGGTGTTCATCTCCAGAAACCAGAACTCCCCGTCCTGCTCGAGGAACTCGACGGTGCCAGCGTTGGTGTACCCGCAGTCCCGGGTGACGGCGACGGCGGCGGCGCCCATGGCCTGCCGGGCCTCCTCGGTCATCCCGGGCGCCGGCGTCTCCTCGATCAGCTTCTGGTGGCGGCGCTGGCTGGAGCAGTCCCGCTCGCCCATCCAGACCGCGTGGCCGTGGCGGTCGGCGAAGACCTGCATCTCCACGTGGCGGGGCCACGTCATGTACCGCTCGACGTAGATCTCGGACCGCCCGAAGTAGGCCAGGCCCTCCCGCGCCGCCGACTCGAGGGCGGTGGCGGCCTCCTCGGGTGCGTTGACCACCTTCATGCCCTTGCCGCCGCCGCCGTAGGCGGCCTTGACCGTCAGCGGCCAGCCGTGGGCCTCACCGAAGGCGATCACCTCCGCGGCCGACGTCACCGGCCCGTCGCTGCCGGGTACCACGGCCACGCCGGCGTGGATGGCGGCCGCCCGCGACGAGAGCTTGTCGCCCATGACGTCCATGGCCTCGGGGGGTGGCCCGACGAACGTCGCCCCCCGGGAAGCCACCGCCCGGGCGAAGGCGGGGTTCTCGGCGAAGAAGCCGTACCCCGGGTGCACGGCGTCGGCGCCGCTGCGGGTGATGGCGTCGAGGATGGCTTCGGTGTTCAGGTAGCTCTCCGCCGCCGTCTCCCCCCCGAGGGCGTACGCCTCGTCGGCCAGGCGGACGTGGAGCGAGCGCCGGTCGAGCTCGGAGTACACGGCCACGCTCGGGATGCCGAGCTCCCGGCAGGCGCGGATGACCCGGACGGCGATCTCTCCACGGTTGGCGATCAGGACCTTGGCGAACATGGGCGGACCCTATGGTGCAGGCGTGCCCGACCTCGACGCCAGAGCGGCGCTCTCCGGCACCCGGTTCACCGACGTCCGGTGGTTCGCCGAGGTGGCCTCCACGAACGGCCTGGCCGCCGACCTCGCCCGGGCCGGGGCGGCCGACGGGACGGTCGTCGGCGCCGAGCACCAGACTGCGGGCCGGGGCCGGCGGGGGCGGGCCTGGACCTCCGAGCCGGGGTCGTCGCTGCTGGTATCGGTCGTCCGGCGCCCGGTTCCTCCCCTACTGACCTTGGCCGCCGGGGTCGCCGCCGCCGGGGCGTGCCGGGTGGTGGCGGGCGTGGAGACCACCCTCAAGTGGCCGAACGACGTGTTCGTGGCGGGGGGCAAGGTCGGCGGCATCCTGTCCGAACTGGTCGGCGACGCCGCCGTGGTGGGTCTGGGTCTCAACGTGGACTGGCGCTCGGCCCTGCCGCCCGGCGCCGCTGCGCTGGGCCCCGGGGTGGAACGTGCCGGCCTGCTGGTGGCCTGGCTCACCGGCCTGGACGACGTCACCGGCCTCGATGCCGCCGATGTCCTCGACCGCTACCGCTCCCTCTGTTCGACCGTCGGCCGCCGGGTGCGGGTGGAGCTGCCGGGAGAGACGGTCGCGGGGCTGGCCGAGGGCGTTGACGACGACGGGTCGCTCGTGGTGGACGGGCGCAGGATCACCGCGGGCGACGTGGTGCACCTCCGGTAGGGCGACGTCGGGGTTCGACCAGTGCCGGCGGGACGGCTACGGATCGAGGTCCCGCGCCACGAGGGCCCGGAACGCGGCGGCGGCGGCCCGGGTGAGGGGGCCGGGGCAGGCGGGCAGCAACCGGCCGTCGACGGCCCGGATCGGCTGTATGTCGCGGGTGCTCGACGTCACGAACGCCTCGTCGGCAGCGGCCAGGGCCGACAGCGGGAGATCCTCCTCGACGAGGTCCACCAGGCCGACCAGCAGGTCCCGGGTGACGCCGGGCAGGCAGCCGGCGGTGAGCGTCGGCGTCACCAGGCGGCCGCCGACGCCGACGAAGACGTTCGTGCCGGTCCCCTCGCACAGGTTGCCGGCCAGGTTCCCAAACAGCGCCTCGCCGGCGCCGCGGTCACGGGCGAAGGCCAGGGCCAGGACGTTCTCGGCGTAGGAGACGGTCTTCAGGCCCGACAGCGGCGAGCGCTCGTTGCGGGGCCACGGGGCGACGACCACATCGGTCGACGGCGGCCATGCCGGCAGCGGCCCGGCGGCCACGATCACCGTGGGCTCGACGTCGGCCCGGTCGGAGCCGAGCGTCGAGGGCCCGCCGGTCACGGTGACGCGTAGCCGGCCGTCGCCAAGTCCGTTGGCGGCGATCACCTCGTCCATCGCAACCCGGACCACGTCGGCGGCCGGGCAGGGCAGGCGGAGGCCGGCGGCCGAGCGGCCGAGTCGCTCGAGGTGGCGCCGGGCCGCGAACGGCGTGCCCGCCACCACCCGCAGGGTCTCGAACACCCCGTCGCCCGTCAGCAGCCCGTGGTCGAACGGCGAGATCCGGGCGTCCGCCGCGTCGACGACGTGACCGTTCACCCAGACCGCGCTCACGGGTCTGGGCTCCCGGAGGCCACCGAGAGCAGGCGCCGGGCCTTGAGCTCCGTCTCGTCCCATTCCCCGTCGGCGGTGGAGTCCCAGGTGATGCCGGCTCCGGTCCCGAAACGGAGGCGGCCGTCCTCGACCCAGAACGTCCGGATGGCGACGTTCAGCTCGCCGGTCCGATCGGCGGTGTCGACCCAGCCGAGCGCGCCGCAGTAGGGGCCGCGACCCACCGGCTCGAGCCGACCGATCATGTCGAGGGCGGCGAGCTTCGGCGCCCCGGTCACCGACCCCGGCGGGAAGGTGGCGGCGAGGAGGCCGGCCCAGCCCACGTCCCGCCGCAGCCGCCCCCGCACGGTGCTGACCAGGTGATCGAGACCCGGATGCCGCTCCGCCGCGCACAGCGACGGAACCTCGACCGAGCCGAACTCGCACACCCGTCCGAGATCGTTGCGCATCAGATCCACGATCATCACGTTCTCGGCCCGGTCCTTGTCCAGGAAGGCCCCGGGGGGCGACACCGTGCCCTTCACGGGACGGGTCTCGACCACGTCCCCCCTCCGCCGCAGGAAGAGCTCGGGTGAGGCCGACACGACCGTCACCCCGACCGACGGGGCGTCCACCGTCGCCGCGTAGGGGGCGGGATTGGCCCGGGCGAGGGCGGCGGCCAGGGTCAGGGCCCGGAACCCGGGCGGAAGCGGGGTGGACAACCGACGGCAGAGGTTGACCTGGTAGACGTCGCCGGCGGCGACGGCGTCCCGGATCGCCCGGACGCCCGCTGCGTAGGCCTCCCGGTCGAGGCTCGACCGCCACGGGCCGGCGGGCGAGGGTGGGCCGGCGGCATCGAAGCCAGCGGGCAGGGGCGCCCACGTCTCGAAGCGCATGCAGGCCGGAGGACCGTCGAAGGGCAGGAGGACCACCCAACGACCGCGATCGGGCGCGTCGAGGACGGTAATGTCGGCGGTGACGTCGCGGAGCCCGGTGAGCAGGCACCCGCCCACGACGGCCACGTCCACCCTCCGAGCCTACGGGACCTCCCGATGACCTTTGCCTTCCTGCTGCCCGGCGCTAGCCTCGCTCCGTGCTGCTTGGAGCCCGGACCGGTAGGCGCAGCGCGGTCGAACCGACGCTGACCGTGGACGACCGGCGTTGAGCGATCATCCGCCGGCGGAAGCCGACGGCGTCCGCATCGCGGCTGCGAGGGCGGGCCAGCACCGGGGCGACGACTGGGAGCCCGACGCCGGGGCGTGGACCGATCTGCCCCCCGCCGCCCGCAGCGGGTTCGGGGACGGCGACGGGGGTGGCTTCGGCGAGGACGACGACGCTGCGAAGCGCCGCCGGTTCCGGGGGAGGCGTGGCCGCGAGAAGCGCCCGGATCCGGCCGGGCCGCCGATCGTCGCGGCCCTACCGACCAACCCGGCGCCTCCGGTCACCCCGGTCACTCCGGTGGTTCCGGGGGCCGACGCGACCGGCGCGGCCCCGGTAGCGCCCGCGTCGGCTGCCGGGCGGGCGAAGGCCACGGCACCGGCGAGACCGGCGACACCCACGC
>JALYYN010000493.1 GCA_030946525.1 Actinomycetota bacterium
TGGCACTTCGCCAACCCCAGAACGCCTCCCACGCGGCCCACGCCAGGAGGATCGCCGACCACACCCGCCATCGCCCCAATGCGGCCACATCGTACGAGGCGTACAGCGAGAGGGGTCCGGCCACCGACACGACGACCGCGCTCGCCAGCCACTCCCCACGCGAGGAGCGTGGGGCCACGGCCCCGGCCACGAACAGCCCGACGCCCATGCCCAGCATGTAGGCCGGGGTGGTGCGGGCCTGGGGGACCACGTCGTGCGCGACGAGCAGGACCGCCGTGCCCCACCCCGCCAACGCCAGACCGGTGGCGGTGACCTGACGCCGCGTGCCGGCCAAGCCGGCGAGGATGGCCGTCACGCCCAGGATCAACGGCGTCGCCGAGAAGCTGAGGGTGCCGGTGCCCTGCAGCAGGGCGTAGGCCCCGGCCCCGGCCAGAACGACGACTGCAGAGAACATCGACCTCGAAGCAGCGAGCCTGCCCTGGCTCGAGTCCTGCGTCGAGGAGCGCACCGTCGGAGCCATGAGGTCGACCGTAGGCGCTGCGGTCGCCGCCGTTGGGTCACATCGATCCGCTGACGAGAAGCTTCATCGTTTCGTAAGGTCGCAACGCACTATCCGATCATCGACAGCCTTACTGTCCCAGCCGTGCCCTCTCGCGTGGCCCGGACCGCCATCATCGGGTTGACCGTGGGCCTCATGGCAGGCTGCGGACGCGGAGGCGGTCCATTGTCGGGCTCGGGACCCACCCTGGCGCGACCGGCCGCCCCAACCGCCTCTGATGGGGTGGCATCGGCGTGGCCCGCGGCCATCCACGATGCCCGCCACAGCTCAGCCGTCGACGCTGGTGTCGTCGGCCCCCAAGCCGGACACATCCGGTGGGAGCGCCGGCTGGAAGGCAACGTCACTCCCGGTCCAGCACTGGGAGCGGATGGCACCGTGTACGCAGCGAGCAACGCGGGGACGCTGCATGCCCTGGACCCAGCGACCGGCGAGGACAAGTGGCGCTTCGACGGTGGCCGCTCCTACGGCAGCGACCTGTCGACCACTCCGTCGATCATGCGCGACGGAACCATTCTGTGGCCCGGCCCGTCCGACACTCTCGTCGCCCTCAGCCCGGCCGGGCAGCTCTTGTGGCGGCAGCGCTTCGCCGGGTTCGTCCTGTCGCCCGCCGACCGGGGCGACGGCCGGGTCTACGTCATGGACATGTCGGGCACGCTCAGCGCCCTCGACGTCGGTTCGGCAGGCGCCCACGTCGCCTGGACGCTGAGGCTCGGCGCCATGTCCTACTCCAGTCCTGCCATCTCACCGTCGGGAACGGTCGTCGCCGCGGTCGAGGACGCAGTCGTCGGGGTCACCGATCGCGGCGATCACGCCGACGCGTCGTGGCGGTGGCAAGCGCCGGCGACGGTAGAGGTTTCGCCTGCGGTCGGTCCCGACGGGACGGTGGTCGTCGGGCTCAACGATGACTACGTCTACGGCCTTGGCGCCGATGGCGCCCAGCGCTGGCGGTGGCGGAAGGGGGACTGGTCCTATTCGTCCGCCGCAGTGACTCCCGACGGCCGCGCCTACGTCGGCGACCATCTCGGGTTCCTCGACGTCCTCGACGCCATGACGGGCTCGTTGGTCCGGCGCCTGGCCACCATTCCGAAGTCCGAACCGCACCCCGGCGGCGTCGGCGTGTGGACGTCGCCGGCCGTCGACCGGGTCGGGGACGTGTATTTCGGCACGGTCGTCGGCCACGTCTACGGCTTCGGCCCCGACGGCCGTCAACTGTTCGATCTGGACACCGGGGCGACGGTCGACAGCTATCCCGCACTGGGGCCCGATGGCACCCTCTACATCGGCTCGGCGAACGGGCGGCTCTATGCCGTGGGGTGACGGGCAGCGCCGGCGGCGCTGTGAAGTGCAGGGCAACTGACAGTGGCTGCGCAACAGAACTGACGGTAGGGCCGCGATGCGGCGCCGCGTGTAGACATGCACCCGCGCATGATAAGGTTTGGCGTGCCGAAGACGATCCAGGTGCGCGACCTAGACGATGACGTGTACGAGGCGCTACGACGGCGCGCATCCGAGGCCGGCCTGACTGTCCCGGAGTTGCTCCGTCGGGAGGCCACCCGGCTCGCTGCACGTCCGACCGTCGAGGAGTGGCTCGCGCGGACGAGGCGTCGACCCTCACAGATCGATCGGGCAGACGTGGTCGCAGCGTTGGATGAGCTTCGTGGGCAGTGGCCTGATGCTGATCGTTGATGCAAGCTGCCTCTACGAGGTGGTCGCCGATACCGCACGTGCCGAGGACGTCAGGGCACGGCTTGCCCTCGATACTGAGCACGCCGCACCATCCGTCGTCGACGTCGAGGTGGTCAGCGTCATCCGACGGGATCACCTACGAGGCGTTCTCGACGCAACGGCGGCGGACCAGGCGGTCGAAGACCTTCGAGAATGGCCGGGCGAGCGCTTCGGGCACCGGCCTCTCTTGGGCAGAGTATGGGAGCTCAAGGGCTCGCTGCGAGCGTGGGACGCGTTCTATGTCGCCCTTGCGGAAGCGCTGCAGGCCACGCTCATCACAGCCGACGCCCGGCTCGCGCGGGCGCCCGGCCCTCGGTGCGCGATCGAGGTCGTGTGATGACAAGAGCCTTGCGCATCC
>JALYYN010000090.1 GCA_030946525.1 Actinomycetota bacterium
GGGGGGGGGGGGGGGGGGGTGGCGGGGGGGGGGGGGTCGACCCCCCAGCCCCGGGTGCGCGCTCAGGCCGAGGGCAGTGTGACGTGAAGCTCGAACTCGACGTCGTCACGGAGCTTGATGGCTCCGAGCATGGCCGAGAAGGGCTTGATGCCGAAGTCCTTCTGGGAGATGGCCGTGGTGGCCGTGACATCGGTACCACTGACGGCCAGGGCGACATTGACCGGGCGGGTGGTGCCGGTGATGGTCATGTTGCCGGCGACGTTGAAGTTGGGCTCGGATCCGCTGACCGACGTGGACTCGAAGGTGAGGGTCGGGTACTTGCCCGTCTGAAGGACCTTCTCGTCGATGTTCTTGCCGATGTCCTTGCGGTCCTTGTCGCTGAGGCCCTTCATCCCGCCGCTGGCCTCGACGATGTCGATCGAACGGGCGTCGATGGAAAGCGTGGCGCTCGACGCCGCCGGGTTGTCGGCATCGACGTTCAGCGTGCCGCTCCACTGGTTGGCGGTAAGCACCAGGTCGTGGGCCAGCTTGGCACCCATGCCGTCCTTGTGCGTCTTAATGAGCAGCTTGCCGTTGCTCGGACCGATCGCGTGTGAACCACTCTTGATGTTGATGTGGTGCTCCTCTCAGGCCGGCACGCGGTCGACGAAATGTGCGCGCCGTGATGGACACACAGGAGCGTATACGGCGCGACCTGACGGCTACGAGCCGGGGTCGCCGCGCCGGGCCGCCACCGCGGCCTGCCCGATGCTGATCCCGCCGTCGTTCGGTGGCACCCGGCGGTGGACGAGGACGTCCAGGCCGGCGGCCCGCAGTTCGTCCGCCACCACGTCGGTCAGCCGGCTGTTCTGGAACACTCCACCGCTGAGGGCCACCGTGTCGAGCCCCTCGTCGGACGCCACCAGCGCCGCCGCCCGGGCCACGCCCCGGCCGAGGCCGGCGTGGAAGCCGGCGGAGGTGACCGCCGGGGCCACCCCGGCGTCGCGGTCGGCGACCAGCCGGGCCAGCAGCGGCGCCGGGTCGAGGACGAGGCCGACGGGCGTCCGGGTCACAGCGAGCTCGTAGCCGCCGGGGCCGGCCAGCGGTTGGCCGAAGGCGACGGACTCCAGGTCGATGGCGGCCTGGGCCTCGTAGGTGATCCGGGCCCGCAGCCCGAGGATGGCGGCCACCGCGTCGAAGAGCCGGCCGGCGCTGGAGGTGAGGAGGGCGTCCGGGCGCCGGGCCAGGGCCAGCACCGCCGGCCACCGCTCATCCACCGAGCGCCCGTAACGCGCCGCCTCGTCCTCGCCGAGGGCGGCGGCCAGCCAGGCCACGGCCATCCGCCACGGCTCCCGGGCCGCCCGGTCGCCTCCGGCCAGGGCCACCTGACGGAGGTGGCCGACCCGGCGGAAGCCGTCGAGGTCGGCCACCAGCAGCTCGCCGCCCCATGCGGTGCCGTCGGTACCCAGGCCGAGCCCGTCGAGGGCGATGCCGACCACCGCCTCGGTGCGGCCGTGCTCGACGAGGCAGGAGGCCACGTGGGCGTGGTGGTGCTGGACGCCGATCGCCGGCAGATCCAGATCGGCCGCGAACTTGGTGGAGATGTACTCGGGGTGCAGGTCGTGGGCGACGAGCGCTGGGGTGACGCCGGTCAGGTGGCAGAGGTGGTCGACGGCCTGCAGGAACGAGCGGTAGGCGGCCAGGTGCTCGAGGTCGCCGATGTGGTGGCTGGCGATCAGATTGGCGCCCTTGGCAACCGCCACCGTGGCCTTCAGCTCGGCACCGACGGCCAGGACGTGGTGGCGCGCCGGCGTGGGGAGGGCGATCGGCTCCGGGGCGAAGCCGCGGGAGCGCCGCACCATCTGCACGCGCCCGCCCGTCTCCCCGGCGAACTGGGGTCGCTCCGTGCCGGATGTCGCACTGGGTGCCACCAGTTCGTGGGGGGGGGCGGCCCGGACCACAGAGTCGTCGCAGCGGATGTGGATGGCCCGGTCGTGGGTGAGGATGGCGTCGACCATCGGGCCCAGGCGGACGAGGGCGTCGGCGTCGTCGTGGGCGATGGGCTCGTCGGACAGGTTGCCGCTGGTCATCACCAGCGGCCGTCCGGCCCGGGCCATGAGCAGGACGTGCAGCGGGGTGTAGGCCAGCATCAGCCCCAACTCGGGCAGGCCTGGAGCCACGCCGGGAGCCACGCCCGCGCCGGGCTTCCGTGGGGCCAGCACGATGGGCCGGCGGGGCGAGGCCAGGGCCCGTGCCGCCTCCACCGTCAGGTCGCACAGCGCGCCGGCGGCGTCGAGGTCGGGCACCATGACCGCGAAGGGCTTGTCGTCGCGTGCCTTGCGGCGCCGCAGCTCGGCCACCGCCGTCCCGTCGTCGGCCGCGCACGCCAGGTGGTAGCCGCCCAGGCCCTTGACGGCGACGATGCTGCCGCCGGCCATGAGGGCGATGGCCCGGTCGACTGCGTCGCCCGCCTTGGCCAGCACGCCGCCGTCGGGTGACAGGAGGGTGAGGTGGGGCCCGCACGCCGGGCAGCAGTTGGGTTCGGCGTGGAACCGGCGGTCGGCGGGATCCTCGTACTCCCGCCGGCAGTCGGCGCACATCACGAAGCCGGCCATGGTGGTCGACGCCCGGTCGTAGGGGATGGACCGGATGATCGTGTAGCGGGGCCCACAGTTCGTGCAGTTGATGAACGGGTACAGGTGCCGCCGGTCGGCGGGGTCGAGCAGCTCCCGCCGGCAGTCGTCGCAGGTGGCCGTGTCGACCGGTACCGCCACCGCCGGGGCGCCCGCGGACCGGCTGTCGACGATGGTGAAGCCGGCCTCACCGGTGGTGGCCAGCCGCTCGGCCGTCACCGAGGTGACCCTGGCCAGCGGCGGCGCCTCGCCGGCGAGCCGCTCGGCCAGCCGGTCCAGCGCCTCGGCCGGGCCCTCGGCCTCCAGGATCACGCCCAGGCTGTCGTTACCCACCCACCCCGCCAGCCCCAGGTCGGTGGCGATCCGGTACACGAACGGCCGGAACCCGACCCCCTGAACGGTGCCCGTGACCCGGATCCGCCGCCGCCCGATCACCGATTGGTCAATCGGGGGTCGCATGGGGCCGCGGACTGACCAATCGCCGGCCTAACAGATGCGCGGGAGGGGGTCGCCGACGAGCATGTCGACGATCCGGTTCCCACCGAAGATGGTGTTGAGGATCACGATGCCGGGCGGGTCGTCGCGGATCTCGCCGATCACCGCGGCGTCGACCCCGAAGGGGTGGGCCTGCATGGCGGCGAGGGCGGCGTCGGTCTCCTCGGCGGGGACGATGGCGACCAGCTTCCCCTCGTTGGCCACGTACAGGGGGTCGATGCCCAGGATCTCGCA
>JALYYN010000522.1 GCA_030946525.1 Actinomycetota bacterium
CGTCGGTGAGGCGGTTGAGCAGGGTCGACTTGCCGGCGTTGGTGTAGCCGACGATCGTCACCGTGGACAGCCGGGAGCGGGCCCGGGCCTTGCGCTGGGTCCGGCGGTTCTTGGTGAGCTGGCGGAGATCGGCCTCCAGCTTGGTCACCCGCCGGATGAGCCGGCGGCGGTCCACCTCCATCTGGGTCTCCCCCGGCCCCCGGGTGCCGATGCCTCCCGCCTGCTGGCTCAGGGCGACACCCTTGCCCCGCAGGCGGGGCAGCCGGTACCGCAGCTGGGCCAGCTCGACCTGGGCCTTGCCTTCCTGGGTGTGGGCGTGCTGGGCGAAGATGTCCAGGATCAGCGCGGTGCGGTCGATTGCGGTGCGCCCCAGGATCTTCTCCAGGTTGCGGCTCTGGGCCGGCGACAGCTCGTCGTCGAAGATCACCGTGTCGGCGTCGACCGCGTTCGAGATGTCCCGCAGCTCCTGGGCCTTGCCCTTGCCCACGAAGGTGGCGGGGTCGGGCTCGTCGCGGCGCTGGAGGACGCGCTCGGCCTCGTCGGCGCCGGCGGTGTCGGCCAGGGCGGACAGCTCCTCCAGCGACGCCTCGGCCTCCGACACGCTGGCCGGCGGGATGGCCACGCCCACGAGCACCACCGTCTCCCGGCGGTGCCGCTCGATCAGCGCCATGGGACCTCGACGGTGGCGATGTGCTCGGCGGGCCCGGTCAGGATCATGGTCTCGCCCTTCAGCTCGACGGTGGCGTCGCCTCCCGGCTGATGGACGACGACCTTGGCCCCGATCCGCCCCCACACGAAGGCGGCCGCCGCGGCCGCGCACGCTCCGGTGCCACATGCCAGCGTCTCCCCCACGCCCCGCTCCCAGACCCGCATGGTGATCTCGTCCGACGCCGGGCCGACGATCACGAACTCCACGTTGCGGCCCTGCCACTCGGCCGCCCGCTTGGTGATGTGCAGCTTCTGCAGGTCCTCGACCTCGACCACCGTGTGCGGGTTCCCCATGTTGACCCACGCCACCCCGGGGTCCTTGGGGTCCACCTTGGCCAGGCCCATGTCGACGCTGGCCCAGCCGTCGTCGTCGACGGTCACCATCCTGTCGCCGGCGTCGGTGTGCACCAGCATCTCGTGGCCCGACAGGCCGGCGTCCACCAGGGCCATGGCCAGGCAGCGGATCCCGTTGCCGCTCATCTCCGCCCGGCTCCCGTCGGCGTTGTACAGGTCCATGGTGAAATCCGCGCTGCCCTCGCCGGGCGTGACCCGGATGAGCCCGTCGGCGCCCACGCCCCGGTGGCGGTCGCACAGGGCGCGAGCATCGGCGGCGTCGACCGGGCGCAGGGCGCCGAGGTCGAGCAGGACGAGGAAATCGTTGCCGAGGCCGTGGTACTTCTCGAGCCTGATCATGGGGTGAACAAGGTCATGGGATGGACCAGTCTCCCAGGAGGGCGGGCAGTAGATCGACCGGATTCTCCGGGGCGCCGAACCAGGTGATCCGGGGGTCGCGGCGAAACCAGGACCGCTGGCGGCGGGCGAACTGCCGGGTCCGGCTGATCGCCGTCGCGATCGCGTGGTCCAGGCTGCACGAACCGGTCAGGTGGTCGAGCAGCTCCCGGTAGCCGAGGGCCTGTCGGGCGGTCCGGGACAGGCCGACGGGGCGGGCGGCGAGGCGTCCGACCTCGTCCAGGAACCCGCCGGCCAGCTGGGCGGCGTAGCGGTCGACGATGCGGGCGCCGACAACCTCGCGGGGCAACCACACCCCGGCCAGCCGGAACCACGTGGGCGGGTAGGCGCCGAGGCCGGGGCCGAAGGACGAGAACGGCCGGCCGCTGCCGACGGTGACCTCGAGGGCCCGCACGAGCCGGCGGACGTTGCCGGGCTCTATCCGGGAGGCGGCGAGGGGGTCGGCGGCCGCGAGACGGCGGTGCAGGTCGCCGACCGGCTGGGCCTCCAGCTCGGCCCTCACCTCGGGCCACCGGCCGGGGAGGGCCAGCCCGTCGACCACCGCCTGCACGTAGAGGCCGGTGCCGCCCACGACCAGGGCCCGGTGCCCCCGGGCCTCGATGCCCGAGATGACCTCGGCCACCTCCGTCTGGAACCGGGCGACCGAGTAGTCCTCGTCGGGGTCGGCCACGTCGAGCAGGTGGTGTGGGACCTCCGCGCGCTCCGCGGGGGTCGGCTTTGCCGTGCCCACGTCCATTCCCCGGTAGACCTGCATGGAGTCCGCCGAGACCAGCTCCACGTCGCCCAGGGCGCGGGCCACGCCCATGGCGAGGGCCGACTTGCCCGACGCCGTCGGGCCCACGAGGACCAGATGGCGGACGCTCAGACGACCGCCACGGGGATGCGCGTCTTGTGGCGGGGACGGGCGGTCAGCTCGACCAGCTCGCCCCGCAGGAAATGGGCGGCGGCGCCGGTCACCCGGACCGTGGCGAAGCTGCCGGCGGCGGGAACCGGGCCGGCGAAGTGGATGAGCTTGTTCTGCCGGGTCCGGCCGGTGGCCACGGTGGCGTCCTTCTTGGAGGGGCCCTCGACCAGGACCTCCTCGATCCGGCCCACCCGGGCCTGGTGGCGGGCCAGCGCCGACCGCTCGACCACGATCTTGAGGCGCTCGAACCGTTCGGCGATCACCTCGGCGGGAACGAAGCGGTCGGCCATCTCCGCGGCCTGGGTGCCGGGGCGGGGCGAGAAGACGAAGGTGTAGGCGCTGTCGTAGGCGGCCTCCGCCACCACCTCCAGGGTGCGCTCGAAGTCGTCCTCCGTCTCCCCGGGGAAGCCGACGATGACGTCGGTGGTGACGGCCAGATCCGCCACCGCGCTGCGGGCCGCGGCCAGCCGTTCCAGGTAGCGGGCCGCCGTGTAGCCCCGGTGCATGGCCGCCAGGGTGCGGTCGCTGCCGGACTGCAGCGGGAGGTGGAGGTGGGCGCACATGGCCGGGACCTCGGCCATGGCCGCCATGGTCTCGGGGCGCAGATCCTTGGGGTGCGGGCTGGTGAAGCGGATCCGGCGGATGCCGTCCACGTCTCCCAGGGCCCGCAGCAGGTCGGCGAAGAGGGGCCGGCGACGGGTCAGATCGCGGCCGTAGGAGTTCACGTTCTGACCCAACAGGGTGACCTCGACGGTGCCGGTGGCGGCGATCGCCCGGACCTCGTCGACGATCTCCTCGAAGGGCCGGCTGATCTCCTTGCCCCGGACGCTGGGGACGATGCAGAACGCGCAGGAGTTGTCGCAGCCGATCTGGATGGTGACCCACGCCGTGTACGGCAGCTCCCGGCGTATGGGCAGCGCGGACGGGAAGGCCTCCTCCTCCGCCAGGATCTCCATCACCGGACCGCCGGTCTCGGCCGCCTCCCGGAGCAGCTCGGCGGCCCGCCCGACGTTGTGGGTGCCGAACACGGCGTCGACCTGGGGCGCCCGCGCCTGTATCAGGCCCTGGTCCTTCTGCGCCAGGCACCCCGCCACTGCGATCTGCATGCCGGGGTGCCGTTCCTTCAGCGACGCCAGGTGACCGAGGGTGCCGTACAGCTTGTTGTCGGCGTTCTCCCGGATGCAGCAGGTGTTGAGCAGGACGACGTCGGCGTCCTCCGGATTTTCCGTGGCCTCCATCCCGTCCGCCTCCAGCACCCCGGCCAGCCGCTCGGAGTCATGGACGTTCATCTGGCACCCGAAGGTCCGGATGAGATACCTGCGGGTCACGAGGGACCACGGTACCGGCCGCCTCCGCCTTCTTGTCGCGCCCAAGGCCCTCATCCGGCCTTCAGCGCGACAAGAAGACGGTGGATCGACGACGCGACACGCTCGGGGCGCCGCGTGACGTCGCCCCACGTGAACCGCAGCACGGTCCAGCCGGCCGCCACCAGGTCGTTCTGCCGGGCCCGGTCGCGCTGGAAGGCGGTGAGCGTGGAGTGGAACTCGTATCCGTCGACCTCGATGGCAAGACGGCGGTCGGGGAAGGCGAAGTCGACCCGGCCGATCAGGCGCAGGGCCTCCCTCACCTCGAACTGGCACACGGGCTCCGGCACATGGTGGTCGCGACACAGCCGCAGCATCCGGACCTCGAGCGGCGACTCGGCCAGACCGGCGGCATCGGCCCGATCCGACAGGAGGTCCCGGAGCACCCCCGGCCCTCGCCGGCCCTTCCTGGCCACGGTCTCAAGCTCACGCCGGACGCCGGCGAGTGTCACGAGCCGCCGGGCCAGGGCGTCGTCGAGGGCGCGCTCCACCATCCAGGGTCGGACGACCGCGCCCAGGTCGACCAGCGTGCGCGTCGGTGCGGTGACCGGGATCCCGGCCTGGACGGTCGGCAGCGACCTGTCGAGTTCGGTCGACCGGTGCAGGCTCACGCCGGCCAGGCGGTGAAGACCGGGACGGGCGACGCTGATCTCCACCGCGCCGGACGTCGCTCCGTCGAGACTCCAGAGCTGCGCCGCACACCGGTGGGACGCCACCGCGCCCGCCCCGGCGGCCAGGCACGCGGCGAGCACCCGCTGCTCCCACGGGCGGGGCGCTCCCGCCACCGCATAGACCCCGACGTGGTGGGGCCGCCACCGCCCGGTCTCCACCCGGTGTTTGACGGCCTTTCCCGACAGCCCGACATCCAGGGCCTGCGCGTGGGTGATCAGCCCGTACTGCCTGCTCGCCGTCTCCGCCAGTTCGCCGTCCATGGCGTCAAGGAAACCAGCGTGCTGAGACAGTCGGCTTCTTGTCGCGCTTGGGGTCCCTGGAGGGGACCTCAGCGCGACAAGAAGCCGGAGGGAGGAGCCGACAGCTGGGCGGCGAGGGAGTGGAGGGCGCGGCCGCGGTGGGAGACGGCGGCCTTCTCGGGGCCGGTCATCTCCGCAAAGGTCCGGCCGTCGCCGCCGTCGGGAACGAACAGCGGGTCGTAGCCGAAGCCGGCGGTGCCCCGGGGCGACGACGCGATGACGCCCGCCACGGTCCCCTCGGCCATGATCTCCCGGCCGTCGGGGAAGCGGGCCAGGGCGACGGTGCGGAAGCGCGCCCCCCTGGCCCCCGCCGGCACGCCGGCCAGCTCGACGAGCAGCTTGGCCACGTTGTCGGCATAGGTCGCGTCCGGACCGGCGTACCGGGCCGCGTAGACCCCGGGCCGGCCGCCGAGGGCGTCGACCTCCAGGCCGGTGTCGTCGGCGACGGCCAGCTCGCCGGTCGCCTCCATGACCGCCACCGCCTTCAGGCGGGCGTTGCCCTCCAGGGTGTCGGCCGTCTCCTCGACGTCGGGCAGATCCGCCGGCCGCAGCACGACCTCGAAACCCTCCAGCAGCGCAGCCAGCTCCCGGGCCTTGTTGGGGTTGGCCGTGGCCAGGACCAGCCTGACGGTCACACCCGGGGCGGGGGGGGCGCGAGCAGCAGCTCGGCCTGAGCGTCGAGAATGGTGGCGATCCCGTGCTCGGCCAGGCCCAGCAGGTCGTCGAGCTCGGAGCGGGTGAAGGGCAGGCCCTCGGCGGTCCCCTGGACCTCCACGAACCGCCCGCCGCCGGTCATCACCACGTTCATGTCGACCTCAGCCCGCACGTCCTCGGAGTAGTCGAGGTCCAGCAGGGCCACGGCGTCGACCACGCCCACCGACACCGCCGCGCACGCGGTGGTCAGCGGGTGGGCGGGCAGCTTGCCGGCGGCGACCAAGCGGGTGCAGGCGTCGTGCAGGGCGACATAGGCCCCGCTGATCGACGCGGTGCGGGTGCCGCCGTCGGCCTGCAGCACGTCGCAGTCGACGAGGATCTGCCGCTCCCCCATCACCTTCATGTCGGTCACCGACCGCAGCGAGCGACCGATCAGCCGCTGGATCTCCTGCGTGCGGCCCGACGGCTTGCCCTTGTTGACCTCCCGGTTGCTGCGCTCGGGCGTGGATCCCGGCAGCATCGAGTACTCGGCGGTGACCCATCCGCTCCCCTTGCCCCGCATCCACGGCGGCACCCGCTCGTCGACCGAGGCGGTGCACAGCACCCGCGTCTTGCCCATCGACACCAACACCGACCCAGCCGCCATCTCGGTGTAGTCCCGGACGAAGGTCAGCGGCCGCAGGTCGTCCGGCTGGCGACCGTCGCGCCGGGTCACAGCTCGTACCCGGCGCCCACCGTGGCGACCTCGACGTCGGCGCCGAACGCCTCCGAACCCTCGCGCCGCGACCGCTCGGGGTCGAGCGTGGCCCACAGGTGGGTGAGCACCAATCGGCCGGCCCCGGCCTCGGCCGCCGACGTTCCCGCCTGCCTGGCACTGAGATGCTGCAACGTCCCCTCCTTCTCTCTCGGCACGGTCGCCTCGCACAGTGCCAGGTCTAGGCCGTCGCCCAGCGCTTCGAGCGACCATCCCGGGCCGGTGTCGGCGGAGTACCCCAACGACCGCCCGCCGGCGTCCACGCGCATCCCGAGCGTCTCCGGGCCGTGGTCGGTCCGGGAGAAGGTAAAGCGCATGGTGCCGACGGTGACGGTGTCGCCCCCGGTCACGTCGTGCCACGTGAAGGCGGCCGAGCCGGGCTGGTAGGTCCGACCACGGACCCCGGCCGGGGCGTAGACCGGGAAGCCGGCGCGCTTCAGGCGGTACTGCAACAGGATGCCCCACCCCTCCAGGTCGCTCCAGTGGTCGGGGTGCTCGTGGCTGAGGACGACGGCGTCGACGTCGGCCACGTCGACATGGCCCTGGAGGTTGGCCAGCGTCCCCGAGCCGGCGTCGACCCAGACCCGTGTGGCGCCATCGTCGAGCAGGTAGCCGCTGCACGCCCCGCCCGGCCCCGCGTACGACCCGGAACAGCCGAGCACCGTCACTTTCAGCCCAGCCTGGTCGCTGCGGTCCTCCGCTGCGCTTCGGTCCTCGCTCAGGTCCACTGCCATGCCTCCACACCATCCAGCTCGGGGCCGAGGAGCCGGCTGCCGAGGGCACGAAACCATGCCACGTCGCCGGAGGACACGAACCGGTGGGCGCCACCGCCGGGGCCGCCCCGGGCCAGGCCGGAGCCCTCCAGGATGGAGCGCACCTCGAAGGCGGTCTCGTCGGCCGAGGAGACCAGGACGACGTCGCGGCCCATCACATCGCCGATGGTCCGGGCGAGGAACGGGTAGTGGGTGCAGCCGAGCAGGAGGGCGTCGACCTTGGCCTCCACGAGGGGCGCCAGCAACCGTTCGGCCAGCACGTGGACCTGGTCGCTGCCCGTCTCACCCCGCTCGACGAACTCGACGAAGCCGGGGCAGGCCGCGCAGCTCAGCTCCACCGGCGCACGGGTGGCGGCCACAGCCCGCTGGTAGGCGCCCGATCCGACCGTGCCCACGGTGCCGATGACGCCGACCCGCCCGGTGCGGGTCGCCCCGACGAGGGCCCGGACGCCGGGCTCGATCACGCTGACCACCGGGACGTCGCACTCCTCCCGGAGCAGGTCCAGGGCCGCGGCCGCCGCGGTGTTGCAGGCGACGACGACCATCTTCACGTCGTGTTCCGCCACGAGCATCCTGGTGACCTCGACCGCGAAGCCGCGGACCTCGTCGAGGGGCCGGGGCCCGTAGGGGTAGCGGGCGGTGTCGCCGAAGTAGACGAGGTCCTCGCCGGGGAGCAGGTCGATCAGGGCCCGGGCGACGGTGAGGCCCCCGAACCCGCTGTCGAACATGCCAATGGGCCGCTCGTCGCCCAGACTCGCCATTTAGAAGTAGATGATGCGCTTGGCCCGCTCGATGACGTCGTCGATGTCATCGGTCCAGGCGCCGGTGGAGAGGTACTTCCAGCCGCCGTCGGCCAGGACGGTGACGATCACGCCCTCGTCGAGCTGGGCGGCCGCCTTGGCCGCCCCCGCCATCGCCGCCCCGGAGGAGATGCCGGCGAAGATGGCGGCCTCGGTCGTCAGCCGGCGGGTCCACTCGATGGACTCGCGGGGGCGGACGATGATCTTGCGGTCCAGCATGTCGGGGTCGTAGACGGGCGGGATGAAGCCGTCGTCAAGGTTGCGCAGGCCCTCGACGGCCTCACCGGCGGGCGGCTCCACCGCCCACATCTGGATGGCCGGGTTGCGCTCCTTGAGGTACCGGCCGAGCCCCATGAGCGTCCCGGCCGTCCCGAGCCCGGCCACGATGTGGGTGACCTCGGGGCAGTCCCGCCAGATCTCCGGGCCCGTCCCCTTGACATGGGCGCCCGGGTTGGCGGGATTGCCGTACTGGAACAGGAAGGCCAGCTCGGGCGACTCCTTGGCCATCCGCTCGGCCATCCGCACCGCGCCGTTCGACCCCTCCGAGCCCGGCGAAAGGATGATCTCGGCGCCGAAGATCTCGAGCAGCTGGCGCCGCTCGATCGACACGTTCTCGGGGAGGACGATCCGGAGCTTGTAGCCCTTCATCCGGCAGACGAGCGCCAGGCCGATCCCGGTGTTGCCCGACGACGGCTCGAGCAGCGTCTGGCCCGGCTTCAGCGTGCCGTCCGCCTCCGCTTCCTCGACCATGTTCAGGGCGATGCGGTCCTTGATGGACCCGCCCGGGTTCTGGCCCTCCAGCTTGGCCAGGATCCGCACCGCCGGGTTCGGGCTGAGGTGGCTGACCTCGACCAGCGGCGTGTTGCCGATGACCTCGAGGATCGAGCCGAACGCAGCCAAGAGCGGGGGCGGGCCGGCCTCAGCCGCCGGCGACGGCCGGCAGGATCGTCACGACGTCGGCGTCGGCCACCGGTGTGGCCAGCTTGTCGAGGAAACGGACGTCGTCGTCGTTCCGGTAGACGTTCACGAACTTGTGGAGCGACCCGTCGTCGGTGATGACCTGGCCGGCGAGGAGCGGGAACTGCCGGACCAGGTCGTCGAACACCTCGCCGATGGTGGAGCCGTTGGCCTTGACCGACGACTGTCCGCCCGCGTGCTGGCGGAGGATGGTGGGCAGACGCACTTCGACGGGCACGGCGGGCGCCTCCAGGGCGGACAGCGGGACGGGCGAATCCTACCGAGTCACCGGCGGCTGGCCTGGAGCTAGGAGTCGGGCCGGTCCAGCACGAGGGGTTCCTCGGCGATCTCCCCGTCGACGATGGTGAAGGACCGGACGACCGCGGTGGGCAGGCGCAACGAGATGACCACGTAGTGCCAGGCGGGGTCGGGCGCCTGGGCCACGTCGGTCGGGGACGGCAGGGCCTGGGTGTGGGTGTGGGAGTGGTAGACGCCGATGATCTCGAGGCCCTTGGACTGGGCGTCCCGGTCGGCCTTGAGGTAGTCGCCCGAGTCCAGTTCGTACACCACGTTCACCTTGTCGGCCGGCGCCGCGTTGCGACAGGGATAGACGGCCTTGACGTCGATGTCGCCCAGCTCGCCGGCCAACAGCCCGCACGCCTCGGCCGGTATGGCGGCCTCCACCTGGGCGTGGTCGATCATGGCCTGCCAGTCGAGACGGGTGATTCTGAGCACGGCCGACGAGGGTACCCGGTACCCTCGTCCGATGGCTCCCAAGGGCGTAAAACTGGTGGCCAGCAACCGCAAGGCCCGTCACGACTACGACATCCTCGACGTCTTCGAGGCGGGCATGGCCCTGGTCGGCACCGAGGTGAAGTCGATCCGCGACGGCAAGGTGGTGCTGAAGGACGCCCATGCCCGGGTCGAGGGTGGCGAGCTGTGGCTGGTCGGGGTCCACGTCGCCCCCTACGAGCTGGCCGACGGCTTCGGCGGCCACGACCCGGAGCGGCGGCGGAAGCTGCTCCTGCACCGTTCCGAGATCGAGGAACTGGGCGAGCGCACCGCCCGTGAGGGCCTCACCATCGTCCCCCTGTCGGTCTACTTCCGGGAGGGCAGGGCCAAGGTGGAGCTGGGCCTGGCCAAGGGCCGCCGCAACTACGACAAGCGCCACGCCATCGCCGAGCGGGACGCGGCCCGGGAGACGGCGAGAGCGATGTCACCCAAGGGCCGGTAGAATAGGCGGCGAAGTACCGCAGTTTGACATCATCACCACGGGGCTGACTGGTTTCGACGTTGAGACCGTTGGCTTGTCGTGCGGCCCGAGTTGCTCAGACTCGCTAAACGGGGCACAAACACAGGTGCCAATACTGACACCAGCTTTGCCCTGGCAGCCTAGAAACTGCTGAGGTAATGCACACAGCGACCCGCGAGGGCACGCCGAGGACGACCCTTTGCCTTGGGAACAGAATGAGGGTTGACAGCCGGGAAAGACCGCTGACACGTAGGGAAAGACCGACTGACCTCACGGAAAGACGTGACGAGTATTCGGGACCCGGCTCGAAGGTAGCGTCAAGCCTGTAACACGGGAATGGTCGTAGCACGGGAAGTCTGCACTTGACGGACGAGGGTTCGATTCCCTCCAGCTCCACCAGTTGTTTCACGTTCCAACCCTGATCAGCAGAACGACGGTGATACGCCCCGGCCCTACGGCCGGGGCGCTTGTCGTGGTGGTCACCCCGAGCCGGCCGCGTGAATGAGAGATGATGAACAACTATGTGGTATTGCTGCGTGGCATTAACGTCGGGGGCAGAAATAGCGTACCAATGGGGGGTTTAAGAGCCTGTCTGACTGAACTGGGCTTCGCGAATATCTCAACGTACATTGCCAGCGGCAACGTCATTCTAGAGTCGGACAAGCCCGCCGCAGAGGTGACAGACCAGATCGAATCAGCCCTCATGAAGAGCTTCAAACTTGATAGCGAACTCATCAAAGTGTTGGTGTTGACGCAGGGTCAGCTCCAGGCCGTCGTGGATGACAAGCCTGAAGGCTTTGGTGACCAGCCAGAGAAATACCACAGCGATGCGATCTTTCTGATGGGCATTGATGCGGCGCAGGTCATGCCGGTCCTTGATCCGCGCGAGGGTGTCGACAAGATATGGCCAGGTCAGGGCGTCATCTACTCGCAGCGTCTTAGCGCTCAGCGCACCAGGAGCCGACTGAACAAAATTGTGGCATCCCCCTTCTACAAATCTATGACCATCCGAAGCTGGAATACGACAATGAGGTTATCGGATATAATGAGAGCTACCGGCGGATAAATCGACGATTCGGTAATCAACACCATCCTGGGCCGACGTTCTGATCAGAACCCACCCCCAAGGGGCTCCCTCAGTTCCGAGAGAAGTTCCCACAGGGGGTTTCGATCGGCATCCCACCAGGCCCTCGAAAGGGCTCGTCCAAGATTCCAACCAGATTCCCAGGCGACGGTGCCATGAACCCAGATTGTCCGATCGAACGTGAGCCTGATCCTTGGAGGAGACGCTCTGCCGGCTCGTTCGTCAGATGATCCAACGAGAAGACACCATCTCCCATATCTTGAGTCGGCGGCGGCTGCCAATCCACCATGCTGAGTGCTGACCCCGCTGGCGGATGCGGTGGACAGGGAGTGAAAGGAACGACACGAGCCAAATCCGTTGCCCGAAGCTGTAGTGTCGGTCGCAACGTGTCGCCGGCGTACCAAGGAGCCGAAGAATGGCAAAGACCCTCATAGTCCAACTGACCTGTGATCGCTGCAAAGCCGAAACCGGAGAGAACGTCGACGGCAGCGAGACGGTGATGTTCGG
>JALYYN010000524.1 GCA_030946525.1 Actinomycetota bacterium
ACACGGTAGGCGAGGTCGAGGGACTGGCGGCCGTTCAGGCGGGGGTCGCACACGCTCAGGTAGCGCTGGTCCAGGTCGCTGTCCAGCACCTCTTCGGCGCCGCCGAGGCACTCGGTGACGTTCTCCCCGGTCAGTTCCACGTGCACGCCCCCGGGCCAGGTGCCTTCGGCCCGGTGAGCTCGAAAAAACGAGGCGATCTCGGCCAGGACGTGGTCGAGGTGGCGGGTCTTCCGGCCGCCGACGCTCACGAAGGTGTTGCCGTGCATGGGGTCGCAGACCCACACGACGGGATGGCCCGAGTCGCGCACGGCCCGGATCAGCGGGGGCAGCAGGTCGTCGACCCGCTCGGCGCCCAGCCGGGAGATCAGGCTGAGACGGCCCGGGATGCGGTCGGGGTTCAGGCGCTCGCACAGCTCGACCACCTCGTCGGGCGACACCGTCGGCCCCACTTTCACCCCCAGCGGGTTGTTGACCCCGCGCAGGAAGTCGAGGTGGGCGCCGTCGAGCTGGCGGGTGCGGTCGCCGACCCACAGCAGATGCGCCGAGCAGTCGTACCAGCCACCGGTGAGGGAGTCCTTGCGGGTGAGGGCCTCCTCGTAGCCGAGGATCAGGGCCTCGTGGCTGGTCCAGAAGTCGACCTGGTGGAGGGATGCCTCGCGGCCCAGGTCGATGCCGCAGGCGGCCATGAACCGCAGTGAGGAGTCGATGCCGGCGGCGATGCGCTCGTAGCGCTGGCCCTCGTTGCTCCCGGCGACGAACGCCTGGTTCCAGGTGTGGACCTCGTTGAGGTCGGCGAAGCCGCCCTTGGTGAAGGCCCGGAGGAGGTTCATGGTCGACGCGGACTGGTTGTACGCCCGCTGCAGGCGACCGGGATCGGGGATCCGGGCCTCGGCAGTCGGGGCCACGTCGTTCACCATGTCGCCCCGGTAGGCGGGGATGTCCTGGTCGCCGACGCGCTCGGTGGGCGCCGACCGCGGCTTGGCGAACTGCCCGGCGATCCGGCCCATCTTGACCACGGGAAGGCCGGCGCCGTAGGTGAGCACCACGGCCATCTGCAGGATGACCTTGAGCTTGTCCCGGATGGCGTCGGCGGTGAACGCCTCGAACGACTCGGCGCAGTCGCCGGCCTGGAGCAGGAAGGCCCGGCCGGCGGCGACCTCGGCCAGGGCGCCCGTGAGGGCCCGCACCTCACCGGCGAAGACCAGTGGGGGAAGGGCCGAGAGCGTCTTGAGGACGTCGTCGAGCGCGCCCTCGTCGGGCCAGTCCGGCTGCTGCGCAGCGGGCCGGGCTCGCCAGCTGCTGGGCGTCCAGGAAGGAGTGTCGGTTGTCATGCCGGTCAGGACAAGGGTAGAGCCCGCGGCGGCCGACCGTAGGATGGTTTCCATCGCCGACCGACCGATCCCCGAACGGCCGGTCCCCGAGCGGCTGATCGCCGAAAGATTGGGAATCCTCGGCGGCACGTTCGACCCCGTCCACATCGGCCATCTCGTGGCCGCAGTGAACGTCCGCCACACCCTGGGCCTCGACAGGGTGCTCCTGGTGGTGGCCAACGACCCGTGGCAGAAGGCCGGCCGTCTCCTCACGCCCGCCGCCGACCGCCTGGCCATGGTGGAAGCGGCGACCGCCGGCGCCGAGGGCCTGGAGGCGAGCGCAATCGAGATCGAGCGGGGTGGCCCGTCCTACACCGCCGACACCCTGGAGCACCTCGCGGCCGAGAACCGGCGGCGGGAGCTGTTCCTCGTCGTGGGCGCCGACATCGCCGCCGACCTGGCAACCTGGCGGCGCACCGGCGACGTCGCCCGCCTCGCCACCCTCGTCGTGGTCAACCGGGCCGGGACTCCGCCGGTCGACGTGGGCCCGCCGTGGCGGGTGGAGCGGGTGACGATCCCCGCGATCGGCGTGTCCAGCTCCGACCTGCGGGCCCGGGTCGCGGCCGGTCGCCCTCTCGCCCACCTCACCCCGCCGGCCGTGGTCGACCGCATCCGTGCCCGAGGCCTGTATCGTGGAGACAGATGAGGACCACTGCCGACGAGGTGCGCGAGTGGGCACGCACGGCAGCGAGGGCGGCTTCGTCGAAGGGCGGTGAGGAGACCCTCATCATCGACGTGGGTGACGTGCTGGCCATCACCGACGCCTTCGTGATCACGTCGGGGCGGAACAACCGTCAGGTCAAGACCATCGCCGAGGAGGTCGAGGCCCGCCTCAAGGTAGACGGTGGCATCGTCCCCCTGCGCGTCGAGGGCCTGGGCGACAGCCAGTGGATCCTCCTCGACTACGGCGACATCGTGGTCCACGTCTTCCTCGACGAGACCCGCACGTACTACGACCTTGAGCGACTGTGGTCCGACGCCCCGCGCATCGCGTGGGAGGACGAGGCGGCCCGCAACTAGTCGGCGGTGCGGCCTTCGAGGGCGTGGCGGACGGCCTGGCGGGCCTCCTCCACGCTCATGGTCGCCAGTTCGGGCAGCGACCGGCCCAGGCCCCCGACCACCTGGTCGGCCAGGTAGTACCCGACCCGCCACTTCCCGTCGACCAGGCCGCCGCCAAAGAAGGTGTCGAGGGCCTCGGGGATGTCGAGGGCGGCCCAGACGTGCTTGCGCAGCTCGTCGACGTGCTGCTCGCACCACGGCAGCCACTCCTGGGCCTCGGGATGGCCGTACCAGAAGTAGTCGATCTCGGGGGCGTCGGGCACCGCGGCCCGTGAGATCCGGGTGGCCAGGCCCTCGGAGAAGACCATCCAGGCCATGTCGTCCTCGGGGGCGGTCTCGCCCTTGCGCTCGAGGGCCAGCTCGTGCCAGCCGTGGCTGCCCTCGTGGGCGACCAGGACCCGGGTGCCCTCGGGCGACTGAAACCACTCCAGGCAGTGGAAGATCGTCACGTCATCGTGCAGCCGGCCGACGGCGGAGTTGGTGGTGAAGGCCCCGACCATGAGCACGTGGAGGGGCGACGGCTCGGGCGGCAGCCCCATCAGCTCGGCCAGCCGATGATCGATGTCCTCGATCATCGCCGTCACCTGCGGCGCCGCCTCCCGGACGCGCCTGCGGACGTCGGACAGCTCGCGGACCATGGCCGGCACACCGCTGGACGCGTCGGGGACCACCTGGTCGAATGCGGCGAACACGTCGGCGTTGGCCGCCTTGTAGTGGTCCTTCCAGAGGATCTCCCGGCGCAGCGGGCTCTCCAGGCCGGCCTTGCGGGCGAAGGCCTCGAAGGCCGGCAGCGTGTCACGGATGCGGGCGATCCGGCCATCCTACGGCGCCGCCCCGCCGCCCTTCTTCAGCCGGCCGACGACCCGCCCGGCCTGGCGGGGAAGCCGGGTGCGGGCCCGGGCCGCCGCAGTGCCGAGGTCGCGAGCCCAGGCGGGGGGAGAGGCCGGCTCGGCGGCGACGGGTTTCGGCGCCCGGCGGCGGACGACGTAGGACGTCGACCGGGTGAGCGCGGCCAGCGCGAGGGCGGTGAGCACGATCACCGGTATGGCGGCGGCGTCGAGGCCCAGCGGCAGGAACGGGCTGACCATGGCCATCATGACAAGGAGCACGTCGACGACCCGGTGGGCGCCCGGGCGCAGCAGCCGGAAGGCGGCGAGGGGGCCGACGGTCACCACCGGGAGCACGACGAGGACCAGGCCGAGCCCGAGGACCGGCGCCAGGTCCCGTTCCGGCATCCGGACCGCGCTGAGCAGCACGAACATGCCGAGCAGGAGCTCGACGGCCTGATGGATGCCGAGGCCGATCGGCCGTGGTCGGCTCGAATCGGGGGACCGGGACCGGCGTTCACCCATCGCCGCGATGCTACGCGGCCGCATCCGGCCGCTGGCCTCCCAGGCCGGTCAGCGCGGGGGATCGGGAAGGCCGTTCCAAAGCGACTCGAAGCGGGTCCGCAGCCTGGACAGCTCCTCCAGGTGCTCGCCGGCGAGGGCCGTGAGCTTCCGCTCGCCGTCGGCCGTCAGCTGCAGCCGTACCACCCGCTGATCGTCCGGGTCGCCCACACGGGTGACCAGACCCACCCGTTCCGCCCGGTCGATCAGCTCGACGACGCTGTGGTGGCGCAGGAGGAGGCGGTCGGCGATGTCGCCCACCGAGGGCGCGGACCCGTGGCCGCGGACGGCGAGCAGCAGCTGGTGCTGGGCGCCGGTGAGGCCCACGGCCTTGGCCTGGTCCTCGCTCCATCGCAGGAATCGGCGCAGCCCGTCCCGGAAGGCGAGCAGCCGTTCGAAGTCGTGGTCCGAGAGGTTCTGCGGCGGCGGGGGCGATGGGGTCATGTCGTTCTACGATAGTATCGTCTCACGATGCTCTCGGACCGACGACCTTGACCCCGTCCCCCCGCCGCACCGCGCTGCTCACCGCCCTGGCCGGCGCCGTCGGCCTGGCCGCGGGCGGCATCGCCTGGATCCTGTTGCACCTCATCGCCTTCATCACCAACCTCGCGGTCTTCGGGCGGATCGGTGTCCACCCGCCGAGCTTCTCCACCCTCCATGCCAGCCCGCGGATCGTGATCGTCGCCATGCTGGGCGCCCTGATCATCAGCCTGCTGGCCAAGTGGTCGCCGATCATCCGCGGCCACGGGATCCCCGAAGCCATGGAGGCCGTGCTCACCAAGCAGAGCCGTATCGCCCCCCGGACCGCGCTGGCCAAGCCCCTGTCGGCCGCCATCGCCATCGGGACATCGGCGCCATTCGGGGCCGAGGGTCCGATCATCGTGACCGGCGGCGCCGTCGGGTCGCTGCTCGGACAGGTCGTCCGGGTCTCGCCGACGGAGCGCAAGATCCTCCTGGCGTGCGGGGCGGCCGCCGGCATGTCGGCCACCTTCGGCGCCCCCCTCGCTTCCGTCATCCTCGCCATCGAGCTGCTGCTGTTCGAGTTCTCGGCCCGCGCCCTCGTGCCCCTGGTCGTCGCCACGGGTGTCGCCGCGGGCGTCCACGCCACGCTCTACGGCCCCGCGCCCCTCTTCTCCGTCCCGGCCCACGACTATCACGGGCTGGGCGGCCTCCCGGCCTTCGTCCTCCTGGGCCTGGCCTGTGGACTGCTGGCCGTCGTGATCACCAAGGGCCTCTTCTTCGTCGAGGCCCTGTACCGCCGGCTACCGGTGGGGGAGTTCTGGCATCCGGTGATCGGCGCCGCGCTGTTCGCGACGGTCGGCCTGACCGCGCCCCGGGCCCTCGGGGTCGGCTACGACGCCATCGGCGACGTCCTCAACAGCCGCCTGGCCCTCGGCACCGTGGCCGTGCTGGGCCTGGTGAAGCTGGTCTCGTGGTGGCTCGCCCTCGGGTCGGGCACGTCCGGGGGGACCCTGGCCCCGATCCTGCTGATCAGCGCCGCCTTCGGCACCCTGTTCGGCGCCGGCGTGAACCACGTCCTGCCCGGGGCCCACGTGTCCCCGGGGGCCTTCGCCCTGGTGGCCATGGCCGCCACCTTCGGGGCGTCGACCCGGGCGACCTTCACCGCCATCGTGTTCGTCTTCGAGCTCACGCGCGACTACCAGGTCGTCGTCCCCCTCATGCTGGCCACCGTTTTGGCCGACATCGTCTTCAACGCCCTCAGCGAGCACAGCATCATGACGGAGAAGCTCAGCCACCGCGGTTTGCGGATCGGCCGGCACTACGGGGTCGACCCCTTCACCACCTGCCCGGTGAGCCGGATCATGTCGTCGCCCGTCGACACGCTCCCGGCCACGGCGACCGTCGCCGAGGCCCGTGGGCTGTTGCTCCGGGGCGGCCACGGCGCCTACCCGTTGGTCGACGGGAGCGGGACAATGGTGGGCATCGTGACCCGGGGGGACGTCGTCGGCGACGACGAGCTCGACCCTCAGGGTCGGGTTCTCGACCACGCCAGCCCGGACGTGGTGTCCGTGGCCCCCGATGCCTTTGCGATCGCGGCCCTGGACGTGATGCTCGACGAGCGGGTGGACCACGTCCCGGTGACCGCGGGCGGGCGGCTTGTCGGCATGTGCACCCGGAGCGACCTGCTCAAGGTCCACGAGGGCCAGCGCGTCCTCGAGCGGCGGGACGGTGGGCGGCCCGCCGTGGCCTCTACTTCGCGGCGGCCTCGTACTCGTCGAGGATGACCTGCGGGATGCGACCGCGCTCGCTGAGGTCGGGGTGGCCGTTCTTGCGGGCCCACTCCCGGATGGCCTTCAGGCGCTCACGGTCGCCACCCGAACGACGCGGCGTGTTGGATTCCTGGGCGCCGGTCGCATCGGACGTGGTGGTCCGGGAACGGCGGGCGCCGGCCTGGCGGCTGCGGTCGCTCGACCAGCTGATCAGCCCCTGGACGCTGTTGTGGAAGTCCTGGGCGTGGGGCGCACAGAGGTCCAGCGAATAGCTGTACCCGTCGAATCCGAACATCACCGTCTCGCTGCCGTCGACGTTCTCTCCGGTTTCGGCTTTGCAGCGATCACAGGTCAGTTGGACTATGAGGGTCTTTGCCATTCTTCGGCTCCTTGGTACGCCGGCGACACGTTGCG
>JALYYN010000156.1 GCA_030946525.1 Actinomycetota bacterium
AGGTCAAGGGCATCGACGTGCTGCGGGCCATCCGCAGCTTCGACCCCTGCATGCCCTGCACCACCCACATGGACACCGGCAAGGGCATCATCACCCGGGAGATCAACTCCTGCGGCTGCACCCTCGAGTAATCCCCCCCCACAGGTTCCTCGTTTTCAGCCGCAGACCAGGCCCTCTCCTCCGGGAGGGGGCCTGGCTCGTTCGCGCTCGCAGCCCGAGGTCGCACCCGCCGGAAGCAACTACGTCAACTGCTGCAACGCGTCGGCCAAGGGCTCCAGGACCTCGACCCGGTGCGGGGGGTTGAGGTTGATGATGCCCAGGTCGAGACCGGCGTCGGCCAGAGCCGCGGCTTCCTCCACCAACTGCCCGGGATCGCCGTCGGGTGGCAGGCGGAGGTGGGTCGAGGTGGTGATCTCGCCCATGTCGCGGCCGATGTCGGCGCAATGGGCCCGCAGCACCTCGCGCTTGTGGTTGAAGACCTCCACGCCGCCACCCGGGAAGTTCCAATGCTGGGCGTAGCGCGCCACCGCCCGGAGGGTCCGGCGCTCGCCCCCGCCGCCGATGCACAGCGGCGGGTGGGGGCGTTGGATCGGCTTGGGCTCGCAGCGCGCCCCGGTCAGCTGGTAGTAGCGGCCGGTGAAATCGGTGGTCTCGTCGCGTAGCAGGCCCAGCACAACCTGGCACGCCTCGTCGAAGCGGTCGAACCGCTCGGCCAGGGGAGGCAGGTCGATCCCGTAGGCCGCGCACTCCATCTCGTTCCAGCCCGCCCCCAGGCCCAGCTCCAACCGGCCGCCGGAGACAATGTCGAGGGTGGCGGCCATGTTGGCCAGCACCGCCGGATGGCGGTAGACGTTGCCCGTTACCAGCACCCCGACCCGGAGGCGCCGGGTGGCCTGGGCCAGGGCGGTGAGGGTGATCCAGCCCTCCATGCAGGGGCCGTTCGGGTCGGAGAAGATGGGATAGAAGTGGTCGAAGGTCCAGCCCGACTCGAACACCTCGATGTCGTCGGCGGCCTGCCAGACGGCGAGCATCTCGGGCCAGGTCGTGTTCTGGGGCGAGGTCTTGATCGCAAATCGCACCGCCCTGTTCTATCCAACGGGCAACATGGGCCAGTGACCGGCCTTTCCGAGCACGACGTCGACCCCGATCCCATCCGCCAGTTCCGGGCCTGGCACGCGGAGGCGGGGAGCCCGGCCGAGGTGGCCGCCGTCACCGCGTCGGCCGACGGCGTCCCGTCGGCCCGCATGGTCCTGCTCAAGTCGGTGGACGAGCGGGGCTTCGCCTTCTTCACCAACTACGGCAGCGCCAAGGCACGGGATCTGGTGGCCAATCCCCACGCCGCGCTGCTGTTCTTCTGGCCGCCCGACCGCCAGGTCCGGGTGGCGGGCGCCGCCGTCGCCGTGCCGCCCGAGGAGTCCGACGGCTACTGGCGCAGCCGGCCCCGCGGCAGCCAGCTCGGGGCGTGGGCCTCCCGGCAGAGCGAGGTGATCGACGCGCGACCGGCGCTGGAGCGGCGGCTGGCCGAGATGACCGCCCGTTTCCCCGGCGAGGTGCCCCGCCCCCTGTTCTGGGGTGGCTTCCGGGTGGCGCCGACGACGGTCGAGTTCTGGCTGCACCGCGACGACCGCCTCCACGACCGCCTCCGCTACCGGCGGGAGGGCCAGGCCTGGGTGGTCGAACGCCTGTCGCCCTGACCGAACCGAACTGGTGACAGTCCGACACGCCCTGGCGTGCTCGACCGTCACCAGCTGGAGGGTCAGGAGCCCTCGATGACCGCCAGGATGTCCTCGCCGTAGCGCTCGAGCTTGAGGGGGCCGATACCGGGGCAGGCGGCCAGCTCCCCGGCGGTCGACGGCCGTCGCTCGGCGATGCCCTTCAGATGGGCGTCGCTCATCACCACGTAGGGGGGCACCTTGTCCCGACGAGCCACCTCCGTCCGCCACGCCCGCAGGGCGTCGAACGCCGGCGATTCCCCGGGGGCGGGCGTCTCGGTCCGGACCCGCGCCCTGGGCTCCGGCGTCACCACGGCCCGGACCGCCGGCGCCGGCGCCGTCCCGGCCAGCTCGGCGAGGAAGGGTGACGGCGCGGCGGCGTCGCCCAGGATCGACACCGACGTGCCCGCCCGGGTGATAGCCACGTGGAAGATGCGCCGCTCCTCCTCCACGTCCTCGGCCAGGCGGTGCGGGAACAGGTCGGCCGAGGCCCCGAACACGACCACGTACGGCCACTCCCGACCCTTGACGCGGTGGACGGTCGACAGGTGGACGCACGCCTCGCCGCCGCCCCCGCCGTCACCGCCGGGCCGGGCGGTGAGGGCGTCCCGGAGCCACGGCTCGAAGCGGGCCGGGTCGGGATGGAGGGTCGCGAGCTGCTCCAGGGCCCAGAGGTCGTCGCCGTGGGCCGAGCGGTCGACGGCGCCCCGGGAGGAATCGAGAGCGTCGAGAGCGGAGTCGAGGCCCACG
>JALYYN010000534.1 GCA_030946525.1 Actinomycetota bacterium
CACGGTGGTTCCGGTCAGTGCGGGGTGCCGATGGCGACCCGGGGCCGCTCCGGCGTGTGGACGCCGGCGCCGCCGCCCCGCTCGGCCCGGCGCTTGGTGATCTCGCCCGTGCGGATTAGCTCGTGCAGGGTGAGGATCGAGTGCATCAGGGTCTCCGGGCCGGGTGGGCAGCCGGGGCAGTAGACATCGACGGGGACGATCTGGTCGACGCCCTGGACGATGGCGTAGTTGTTGAACATCCCCCCGCTGGACGCGCACACGCCCATGGAGATGACCCACTTGGGCTCCATCATCTGGTCGTAGACCTGGCGGAGCACCGGGGCCATCTTCTGGCTGACCCGACCAGCCACGATCATCAGGTCGGCCTGGCGCGGCGAGGCCCGGAAGACCTCCATCCCGAACCGTCCGAGGTCGTAGTTGGCCGCCCCGGTCGCCATCATCTCGATGGCGCAGCAGGCCAGGCCGAAGGTGGCCGGCCACATGCTGTTGCGGCGGGCCCACTTGACCAGATCCTCGATCGAGCCGGTGAGGAAGTTGTGGTTGAGGTCGTCGAGGCCCATCAGGCTGCGCCCTTGACCGGGGCCCGGCCCTCGGCGCCGACCCGGCGGACGGTGGAGTCGGTGGTCCGGGACGAGTCGACCAGGGGGCTGGTGGCCTTTGGCGGTCCCCAGTTCAGGGCGCCGTTGCCGATCAGGAAGATGAAGGACACGAAGACGGCCACCGCGAAGACCACCATCTCCCAGAGGCCGAACGCGCCGAGCTGCCGGAAGATGACGGCCCACGGGAAGATGAAGATGATCTCGATGTCGAAGATGATGAAGATCATCGCGACCAGGTAGAAGCGCACCGGGAAGCGCTCGGCCGGCTCGCGGTCGGGCACGATGCCGCACTCGTACGGCATCGACTTGGCGATGGTGGGCCGCTTCGGGCCCAGCAGCGACGACGCCAGGATGGAGATCCCGGCGAACAGCGACGCCAGGACGAGCATGACGAGCAGGGGCAGGTACTGGGCCACGTCAGCCGCTACCCTAGCGCCGCTTCAGGGTCGTCCGGCCCCCGCCGCGGCCGCCCGCTTGGCCATGAGCTCCTTGTCACGCGTATGGAGCTGGAAGATCAGCAGGCCGAAGAAGAGGGCGGAGGCGACGGTGAATACCGCCGGGTTCAGCCGCTGGCTCCCGAGGTTGCGGACCAGGACGACCGCGGTGGTCGGCGCGGTGGGGTCGATGACCGGCTTGGGGGGCGCCGCACCCGGCACCGCCGCGACCTTCTGCACCGCCTGGACCTGGACGATCAGGTAGTGGGCCTTGTGGAACAGGTTGAGGGGCCGGAAGTTCAGGATGCCGAACGGCCCGTGCGTCTCGCCGCCCTTGTTGTAGGCGGCTGACGGCAGGAAGTCGGAGGAGCTCTTGTAGACGCCCGCGGTGCCGCCCGAACCGGTGGTGAACGCTGTCTCGGCGACCGGAAGGGCGTCGGCCAGCTCCGGGCTGGCCAGGTCGAGCTTGGTCCAGCCTTTCGGGAACCCGGCGACCGGGCCGGTGCCGCCCTGGCCCAGGTCGCCCGGGACGATGGTCTGGGGCTGCCACGTCGGCGACACGCCCTTCGGACCGATGCCGTAGATCCACCAGATGGAACCCATGATCACGAACAACCCGGTGAGCCCGGCGGCCGCCAGCTGGAAGCCCAGCCGGCCGCCCATGTTCGTGCTGAGGAGCAGGAAGCACGATCCGCAGAGCACAACGACGGCGATCAGGACATAGAGCCCACCCCGGACCTGGGGGTCCCAGGACAGGGCGAGAAGGAGATGACTGGTCAGGCCGGTCACAGGCACCCATGGCCTTGAGCCGCCACGACGGATGAGAATCGCCGGTGGCCGCCTCCGCCGGGCGGCCGGAGCGCGGTCAAACTCGCCGAGCAAGCTCTGCTTGCGAGTGCGACTCTCCTCATAGCGTGCGCTCGTAGTCGACGATGGCCTGGATCTGGTCGGTGGTCAGCATGTCGCCGAAGTGTGGCATGCGACCCGAGCTGATGCCCCGTTGGCCGTACTGCTTTCCGATGTCGACGGTGTTGGTGACCCAGGTGATCTGCTGGGCGATGGACGGGAACTGCCGCAGCGTCGCCCCGCCGGTGAGGTCCGGGCCGTAGGCGCCGCCCCCCGTCACGGACGGCTCCCCGTAGGAGTAGCCCTGGGTGTGGCAGCGGGCGCAGAAGGCGTCGAAGAGCTTGGCGCCGTCGGTGCCGTACTGGTTGAGGTTGTCGGCCCTCACGGCCTTGGGATCGAGCTTGATGCTGTCCAGGTAGTTGATGAGATCCTGGAGCTGCTGGTCGTTGAGGGCGCCACCCCCGGTCACGCCCCACGGCGGCATCGGCGTACCGGCCCGGCCGTAGGTGAGGATGAACAGGACCTCCTCGGGGCGGTACCGGAGCATGGCGGTGTTGAGCGGCGGGGCCACCCAGGTGACCTGGCGGGGTGTGGCGTCGGGATTGGCCGGATCGGTCAGGGTGTAGGAGGCCACTCCACCGATGCCCTTCTTGCCGTGGCAGGTCTCGCAGCCGTAGTGGGGCTCGCGGGGGGTCGGCGGGTCGCCGGGCGAGGCCTCGAAGGCCCGCTCGCCCCGGGCGATCGACTGCTGGTCGAAGTACTTGGTGCCGCGATCGAGGCCGCCGCCCTTCTCCCGGAACGGCTCCCGGACCCAGTAGATGGGCAGGCCCACCGCGGAGATGGCCAGCATGGCGAAGGCCCACCACAGGTACTTGGTGAGGCGCCGGCCCTCGAGGCCCTCGTCGTCGAAGTAGGGCTTGCGGTTGGGGGCGGTCGTCAGCTCGACGCCCGGCTCGTAGGTGCGCCGCGCCGCGCTGAGGAGGTAGATGACCCAGCCGACGATCATCACGGCCACGACGGCCATGCCGACCCGCTGTTGCTGCGATACCGCGAGGAGGAAGGTCACTTCTCGGAGGCGCCACCGACGCAATGCGGCCCTTCGGCTTCCTGCCCGGTGGTGTTGGTGCCGATGGGCGGCCCGAGGATCACCGTTTTCGTGTCGACCACGAGCACCCCGCCCTCGACCGAGGCCACGAAGCGGTCGAGGCCGCGGGGTGCGGGCCCGCCCTTCTTCTCACCGACCCGGTTGTACTGGGAGCCGTGGCAGGGGCACTCGAACCACTGCGAGGTCTTGCACCACGGGACCCGGCAGCCCAGGTGCACGCACTTCTGGTACAGGGCGACGACGCCCTGGCCGTAGCCGTCGGCCACCGCGGAGTAGGCGGCGATCTTCTTGGCCTTGGGGGCGTCCTCGACGGGATACGGGTTGATGTACATGCGGCCGGAAGCCAGGTAGAAGGGCTCCTTCTTGTCCTTGATCTGGCTCATGATGTCGTCGATCTTGCCGACGCGGAACTTGGAGCCGAACCCGCCCGCCAGCGAGGGCCACAGCATGGCGACGATCGCGGTGCCGAAACCGCCCAGGGTCAGGGCCATGGTGGTGACGATGCCCCGGTTGAGGACCTGGCGGCGGGTCACGCCCAGCGCTTCCTCGTCGGGGGGCAGGTAGGGCGCGGGCGGGGGGGCGTCGGGCGTGGCCACCTGGGCGCCGGCGCGCTCCAGGGCGACGGCCCGCTCCAGCTCGCGGCCCGACGCCGACGCCGAGCCGACCGGCACCGGCAACCGGGCGCCGGAGTCCTCGGCCGGGGCCTGCTCCACGGCGCGCCGGGCGTCCCGTCGACGCGCGGTCGCGAAGAGGAACACGAACATCAGGCCCAGGAGGGCGACGATCGCCAGTAGGAAGATGGTGCTGTTGTCCAAGCGAATGCTCCTAGAAGGTGCGTACTACCGGGGAGGTCGGCCCTTCCTACAGGTCGAAATGATGCCTACAGGTCGAAGAAGATGCCGTCGCGCCAGGGGAAGGTGAAGTTGAAGCCCGGCCCCCGGAAGAGGACGCCGAGGATGACCAGCGTCGCCCAGAACATCATGAACAGCGTGAACAGGGCGACGGCGAACTTCCGGTCCTCGGGGTGGTTGCTGGGGTTCTTGTCGATGTAGGGCGCCAGCATCAGGGCGAAGATGCCGATGCCGGGGATGGTCACGCCCGCGATCATCGGGTGGAACATGGTCAGCAGCTCCTGGAGGCCGAGGAAGTACCAGGGCGCCTTGGAGGGGTTGGGCGTGAAGTTGAAGTTGGCCGCGGCCAGGAAGGGGGCGTTGACCAGCGAGGAGAACACCAGCAGGAAGGCGGTCATGGCCAGGCAGGCGATGAACTCGCCGATGAGCAGGTGGGGCCAGGTGTGCACCTTGTCGGTGGGGGTGGCCTTGACGTCCTGGATCGATCCGGCCTTGACCACCGTCAGCAGTCGCTGGGTGTGACCCTCCGGACCCTTGGCCACGGGCGCCGGGGCGGTGGCCACCGCGGTGCCGCCGCCGGCGGCCGGCGCGGGACCGGTGGTGGCCGGAGC
>JALYYN010000114.1 GCA_030946525.1 Actinomycetota bacterium
TGGTCATCGCAGCGGTGAGCGGAGCCCGGGCCCTGGCCCGGGCGCCGTTCGTCGTGCTGGGTGCGGTGCGCCGCCGGGAGGGCGTGGCCCGCGTGGCCGCCGAGGAGGCGCGGACACTGCTGGCCACCGTGGTGGCGGGTGTCGCCCTCACCGTCCCGCTCTACGCCCTTCTCCGAACCACGGCCGCCTGGTGGGTGCTGGCCTGGGCGCTCTTCGCCATGGTCACCCTCGCCGCCCAGGGCGTGTTCCCGTTCATGCTCCGCGTCGTCGTCGGGCCGGTAGCGCCCGCCGATCGGGCGCTCTCGGCTCAGGTCGGCGCCGTCGCCGGGCGGGCCGGGGTCGACGTCCGCCGAGGTGTGCTGGTGGCCGGCAAACCCGGCAGCACCCGTTGCAACGCCTACGTCGTGGGGCTCGGACGCTCGCGGCGGGTGGTGCTGGATCGGGCCCTCGCCGCCTGGCCGGCGCCGATGGTCGACCAGGTCGTGGCGCATGAGATCGGCCACTGGCGCCTGCGCCACAATCTGGTCCGGCTCCCGCTGACCCTCGCCGTCGAGCTGGTCACGCTCGGCATCGCCGCCCGTCTGGTGGCCTGGGCGCCGCTTCTCCACCGGGCGGGTGTCGCCTCCGCCGGCGATCCCGCGTCGTACCCGCTGCTTCTTTTGCTGACGCCGCTCCTGGTGCTCCCCGCCCGGATCGTGCTGTCGTGGCGGGACCGGGCCCAGGAGCGGGAGGCCGACCGGTTCGCTCTCGCCCTCCTCGGCCAGCCCGGGCACTTCTCCGACATGCTCGACCGGGCCGCCGGCGAGGCGGGGGCGCCGCGTGCACTGCCGTGGTGGAGCCGCGTGATTGCCAGTCACCCGCCGATCGACGAGCGGGCTGCGGCCTGCGCCCTGGCTGTCGGGGCGACGGCATGAGCGCCCTCCTCGCGCAAACGCGGGTCGAGCTGGCGCCGGCACGGGGAGCCTTCTCCGTCGCCGGGTGGGTCGGCCTCGCCTTCGACATCGGGGCCGTCGCGGTCGCAGTCCTCGTCGTCCGCCATCCGGCGCCGATGCTCGGATGGTTTGCCGCCAACGTGACGCTGTCGGGGGCGATCTCCCTGGCCACGTGGCGTCGCGGGCTCCGGCGCGTCGTGGCGCCCATCCCGCACCGGGCCGTCGTCGTCCCGTGCCGGGTGCTCAGCGCCCGCCTGATCGGCTCGGTGCTCGCCACCACGATCACAATGACCCTCGCGTTGCTCGGGCTCGTGTCGCCCGCCGTCCTCGGTGCGGGTGTCGGAGCCGAAGTCGGCCTGCTGTGGAGCGCGTGGAAGATCGGCGAGTTCGAGCGGGACGACGGGCGCCGCGTGCTGCGCGCCACGCACCGGCGCTGGGGCGAGCCCGCGCTCTACGCGGCATAGCCTCGGGACCATCGGTACCGACGTCGCCCCGATCCCGGTTGCCAGCCGGGGTCGAATGCTGGCCCGGGGGCTGGTGAAACGGTGCCCACGCTGCGGCGGCGGGGGCCTGTTCCGGCGCTGGTTCACGATGGTGGACCGCTGCCCGCGCTGCGGGCACCGCTTCGAGCGGGAGGAGGGCTTCTTCCTCGGGGCCTACGTCATCAACCTGGCCGTCGCCCAGAGCCTGGTCATCCTCCTGGCCATCGTGCCGTGCATCGTCGCCCTGTCCCGGAACCCCGACACCGGCATCGCCCCGTTCCTCCTGGGCGGCCTCCTCGGAGCGATCGTCGGTCCGCTCGTCTTCTACCCGTTCTCCAAGACGGTCTGGACGGCGTTCGACCTCATCCTGCGCCCGGCCGAGGCTACGGAGCCCGGTGATCTGACGTAGAGGCGGCGATCGCCGGTACGAGGGCGGTCGCCCCGTCGCCGGTCCGGTGCCAGACCGTGCGCTGGGCGAAGGGGATCTCGATCCCCGCCACGTCGAAGGCGCCCTTGATCCGGGCCCGAAGCTCGCGGGTGACCTTGAGCTGGTCGTGCGGGGTGGTCTTCAGGGCGACCCGGATGGTGACGCTGTCGGCGCCGAGATCCTCGACACCCCACACCTCGGGCGCCGAGAGGATCGAACCAGCGAACGCAGGGTCCTCGCACATGCCGTCGGCCGTGGCCTTGATGACCTCGGTGGCGTGGGAGATGTCGGTCTGGTAGCTGACGTCGACGTCGAGCACGGCGCGGGACCAGTGTTGCGACCGGTTCCCGATGCGCTCGATCTGACCGTTGGGCACGTGCCACACCGTGCCGTTCACATCCCGCAGCCGGGTGGAGCGCAGGCTGACACCTTCGACGGTGCCGACGGCCGGTCCGGCGTCGATCACGTCACCCACGCCGTACTGGTCCTCGACCAGCATGAAGATGCCGGACAGGAAGTCGCGGACGAGGTTCTGGGCACCGAAGCCGACGGCCACGCCGACGATGCCGGCGCCGGCGATCAGCGGTCCGAGGTTGAGGCCGAGCTCCGCCAGGGCCATCAGGGTGGCGATGGTCCAGACGGTGACGGAGGTGACGCTGCGGAAGAGGGCGGCCACCGTCTCCACCCGGCGGGCGTGGCCGTTGATCAGGCGGCCGATGAGGCGGACGAGGATGCGGCGGGCCAGCCAGGCGATGGCGAAGATCAGGGCGATCTTGGCCGGCTTGACCACCAGCGTCTCCGACATCTGCGCCACCACGCTGTTGCCCGTCGTGCGGTAGACGCTCAGGCACAGCGAGCTGGCGCTCGACGGCGGGCCGCAGGCGGCGGTCGCCCCGCTCCCGGCGGCCGTGGTGGTCGTCCCGGTGGTGGAGGCCACCTGGGCAATGGTCGATATGAGGGACAGAAGCATGTGCGGTCCTCCCGCGTGCCTTCGCCGGGCGGAAAAGGATGGGCCCCCGGGACGCAAGGGGCGGCACCGACAACCCTAGCGGCCCGCCCTTGCCGCGGGGTGCCTGGGGAGGACTAGGCCCGGGCCCGTCGCTTCTTCGTCGGCGCCGGCGTGAGGTAGCGGGTGTCGAGCATGTTGAGCTCGACACCGTTCTCGAACTCGACCCGGTACCGGATCCAGCTCAGGCCCGTGACCATGACGATCCGGCCTTGAGACCCCTCGGGCACGCCGGGCAGATCCTGGGCGGCGAGCACCTTGTCGTTGTGCACATACTCGGTGTCGGCCATGCCGGACCGTACCTCCTGACGCGGAACCGGGGCCGGGAACAGGGGGGTGGGCCCCGCTGTTCTACCTCTCGCTATGGACGACATCCGAACCACCGCCCTGCCCCTTCTCCCCCTGTCCACCGGCGTCGTGCTTCCCGGCATGGTGGTGACCATGGCCCTCGAGAGTGACGAGGCCAAGGCCGCCATCGCCGCCACCGTCTCCTCCGACCGCCGGGTCCTGCTCGTTCCCCGCCTGGACGACCGCTACGCCCGCGTGGGCACCGTCGCCAAGGTCGAGGACTCCGGCGAGCTGGCGAACGGCCTCCAGGCCATCGTCGTGCGCGGCCTCCACCGGGCCATCGTCGGCTCGGGCGTGCCCAGCTCGTCCGGCTCTGGGCTGTGGGTGCTGGCCGAGGCGGTCGCCGGCGAGGACCCGCCGTCGACGCGCTCGCGCGAGCTGGCCAAGGAGTACCGCGCCGTGGTCGAGAACATCCTCGACCACCGCGGCGCCGGCGGCCTGGCCGAAGCGCTGCGCGGCATCACCGACCCCGGCGCCATGGCCGACACCGCCGGCTACTCGCCGGACCTCTCCCTCGACCAGAAGGTCGAGGTCCTGGAGACCGTCGACGTCGAGGCCCGGCTGGAGAAGGTGCTGGAGTGGGCCCGCGACACCCTGGCCGACCTCACCCTGAAGGAGCGCATCCACTCCGACGTCACCGAGGGCATGGAGAAGACCCAGCGCGAGTTCCTGCTGCGCCAGCAGATGGCCGCCATCCGCAAGGAGCTTGGCGAGGACGGCGACGGCGAGGGCGCCATCGCCGAGTACCGGGCCAAGCTCGACACCCTGCCCGACGCCACGCGTACCGCGGTCGAGCGTGAGCTCGACCGGCTGGAGCGCACCAGCGAGCAGAGCCCCGAGCACGGCTGGATCCGGACCTGGCTCGACACCGTCTTCGAGATCCCGTGGGGCAAGAAGTCCGACGACATCCTCGACGTGACCGAGGCGCGGGCCATCCTCGACGCCGACCACACCGGTCTCGACGACGTCAAGGACCGCATCATCGAGTACCTGGCCGTCCGCAAGCTGCGGGCCGGGCGCGGGCTGTCGCCGGTGAGCGGTCGCGGGTCGGGCGCCATCATCGCCCTGGTCGGCCCCCCCGGGGTCGGCAAGACGTCGCTCGGGGAGTCCGTCGCCCGGGCCCTGGGCCGCTCGTTCGCCCGGGTGTCCCTGGGCGGCGTGCGCGACG
>JALYYN010000556.1 GCA_030946525.1 Actinomycetota bacterium
GTGTCGGCCTTGGTTGTCTCCATCACCGGATGTGGGGCGACAGGAACAGGATCGGGAACACGGCCAACCACACCACGTCGACGAAGTGCCAGTAGAGGAAGAACACCTCGGCGCTGGCGTAGCGACCGTGGTCGTAGCGGCCCGACCAGGCCTTGAGCTGCACCATCATGTTGATCCCCAGGCCCAAGAAGACGTGGAAGGCGTGGAGGCCCACGATCGTGTAGTAGATCGATCCGTAGGCGTTGGTGCGCCAGCCGAAGTGCAGGTCGTTGAAGTCGTAAAGGGTGAAGGCGAAGAACGACAGGCCCATGACGAAGCTGATGGCCAGGCCTGCTTTCAACCGACCGACGTGGCCGTTGCGAATGCTCGCCTCGGCCCAGAAGATGGGCAGGCTGCTCCCCCACAACACGAAGCTGAAGGGCAGGGAGAGCGCCAGCTTGGGTACTTCGATGCCACCCAGGGGCCACTCCTTGGACGCGGCCCGCAGGAACAGGTAAGAGGCCAACAAGATGGCGAAGATCATGGCCTCGGTCATGATCACCACGGCCATTCCCCACCACGCCGTCGGGTAGCTGCGGCGGGTGGAAGGCCGGGTGACCCCCGGCGTGACCGCTGCTGTCGGAGCGGTCATCGCTCGACCGCCTCCGGCTCGGCCTGGGTCTCGTTCACCGGCGGATCTGGCTCAGTGCCGGGGGGGGCCAGATCCTCCTCGGTGCGCCACGCCCACCACCACACCGCCATCACCACGAGGGCGACGGCAACCACGCCGACGATGGTCGCCTTCACCAGTAGCCCCACGAACAGCAGCGCCAGCCCGAGAGCGGCAACGAAGGGCAGGTAGGTCTCGTGCGGGATCTGCAGGTTTCCCTCCGGCCGGGTGTCGATGCCGCTCGTCACCGGTGTCTCCCGCTCGACGGCCCCGTCCGGGCCGAGGCCCGCCGTCTCCGGTTCGTCACCCGACACCGCATAAGGCAGAGGTCGCTGGTCCCACAGGGGGTGGCGGCTGGCCACGAGGGGGATCGAGGCAAAGTTGTAATGGGGTGGCGGTGACGTGGTCGACCACTCGAGGCTGTCGGCCTCCCAGGGATCGTCGCCGGCGTCGTCGCCCTTGCGCCGGCTCCAGATCCAGTTGAACAAGGTGATGGCGGTGCCCAGGCCGAAGATGGCCGAGCCGATGCTCACCATGGCGTTGAGCCCACCCCAGCCCAGGCCGTTGTCGTAGGTGTAGATGCGCCGGGGCATGCCCAAGAAGCCCAGGATGTGCATCGGGAAGAAGGTGATGTTGAACCCGACGAACATCACCCAGAAGCTGAGCTTGCCCAGCTTCTCGCTGAGCATCCGCCCCGTCATCTTGGGCATCCAGTAGTAGATGGCACCGAAGATGGGGAACACGACAGCGCCGTTGAGGACGTAGTGGAAGTGGGCGACCACGAAGTAGCTGTCAGTGACCTGCCAGTCGAAGGGCAGCACCGCGACCATCACGCCGGTGATGCCGCCCAGGAGGAAGATGAGCAGGAAGCCGATGGCGAACAGCATCGGCGTGGTGAGCCGGACCCTGCCCTTCCACATCGTGGCGATCCATGCGAAGAACTGGACGCCGCTGGGCAGGGTGATGATCAGGCTGACCCCGGAGAAGAACGCCATGGCCAGGGTGGGGAGGCCGGTGGCGAACATGTGGTGGACCCACACGCCGAAGCTGATGAACCCGACGGTGACGAGCGAGCCCGCTACCCACAGGTACCCCGACAGGGGGCGCCCGGAGAAGGTAGGCACGATCTGGGAGATCATGCCGGTGGCGGGGACGAACAGGATGTAGACCTCGGGATGGCCCCAGAACCAGAACAGGTGCTGGTACAACAACACACTTCCACCCAGGGCAGGCACGAAGAACGACGTGCCGAACAGGCGGTCGAGCTCGTTGAGGCCGGTGGCCAGCGTCACGGCCGGTACGGCGAAGATGGCCATGAACGAGAAGACCAGCATCGACCACACGAAAATCGGCATGCGGTTGAGCGACATGCCCGGCGCCCGCAGCTTGAAGATGGTGACGATGAAGTTGACCGACCCCACCGTGGTCGACAGCCCGACGAACACGATGCCCAGGCCCCAGAAGTCGATGTTGAGGCCCGGTGAGAAGGTCTTGCCGACCAGCGGCACGTAGCCGAACCACCCGCCGTTGGGCATCCCGAAGGCGAAGCTGCTGTACATGAAGATCCCGCCGAGAACGAACACCCAGTAGCTGAAGGCGTTGAGGCGGGGGAAGGCCATGTCGCGGGTGCCGATGTGCAGCGGGATCAGGTAGTTGCCGAACCCGGCCAGGACCGGCGTGTTGAACAGGAAGATCATGGTGACGCCGTGCATGGTGAACAGCTCGTTGTAGAGCTCGGGTCCGAGCACCTTGGCGTTGGGCTGGGCCA
>JALYYN010000117.1 GCA_030946525.1 Actinomycetota bacterium
GATGGGCGACAACCGCCCGAACTCCCGGGACAGCCGGTTCTTCGGCACGATCCCGAAATCGCTGATCGTCGGGCGCGCCTTCGTCCGGGTGTGGCCGCTGAACGCCCTCGACTTCCTCTGACGTCGCTCCCTCGTGTTGGACGTGGTGGCGGCCACCAACGTCGCCGGCAGCAGCCGGGTCTTCGAGGCACGGCGCGGGCCGGCTGCTGGAGGGCATCGCCGAGCGGGCCTCGTACCCCACTCCCGCCCTGGCCCGGTCGGGCTGGTGGGCGTCTGCGGTGTCGGCCGGGACCCCGGAGCCCTCCTCCGCCTGAGGCGCGCCGACGGCGGATCGAAAAATCGCTCAAGGGCGGGGCCGGTGACGCCGACGAACCATGCGGCACATCCCTGGATGGAGGCCCGGACAGGGGGCGGTACGAGCATCGATGTTCGGACGACGCAGGACCGAAGGGGCATCCAGCGACGGGTCCCACCTGCGGCCCCGTCGGCGCTGGCGGGGGCTCTCGGTCGCCATCCTCACCGTGCTGGTCACGGCCAGTGTCCTGACCGCGTGGACGGTACGCGGCCTGGTGGACAACCAGGAGCGGGGACTGCTGAAGGAGCGGGCGGCGGAGGTGAACCTTGTCCTCGGCAGCCTCATCTCGACCACCCAGGCCCGTCTTACCCTGGCCGGGACGGTGGCACGGATCAGCAACGAGTCGCCTCAGAGCTTCGCCGACGTGGCGGCCACGGGCGACCGGAGCCGCTCGACGTTCGCGCTCCTCCGTCCCGGGCCCCAGGGCTTCACCGCCGAGCTGGCGGCCGGCGCCGGCATTGCCGTCGGCCAGACCCTCACCGGCCCGCGAGCCGATGCCATGCGTCGGGCGCTGGAGGTCCCCACCATCGTCAGCACGCCGGTGATGCTCACCGGCGGCGTCCAGTCGCTGGGATTCGCCATGGGGCCGCCCGCTGCTCCGGCGGGCACCGTCGTGTACCGGGAGTCAGTGATCAGGCCCGACTCACCGTCGGCGACCACGGCCTCCGCCCCGTTCTCCGAGCTCGACGGATCGCTCTACGCCTCGCCCACCGCCGATCCGAGCCAGCTGGTCCTGACCAGCGCACACTCGGGCCGTCGCGCCGCGCCCTCCGAGACTCTTCTCCGTCCGTTCGCGGCCGGCGACAGCCACTGGCTGCTCTCCGTCGCCGCCCAGAAGCCGCTGGTCGGCGCCCTGGCACAGCGGCTGCCGCAGATCATCCTCGTCATCGGGCTGCTGGCGTCGTTGGTGATCTTCGCGGTGATCGACGCCATGGCCCGCCGGCGTGACTACGCCCTCGGCCTGGTCGACGAGCGGACGGCCGCGCTCCAGCACTCCCTGACGTCACTCACCGCGGCCCAGCAGGAGGCGGTCGAGGCGTCCCGGCTGAAGTCGCTGTTCCTGGCCAACATGAGCCACGAGATCCGCACGCCGCTGAACGGTGTCATCGGCATGACCGGCCTGCTGCTCGACACCGACCTCGACGCCGAACAGCGGGACTTCGCGGTCACGGCGCGCAGCTCGGGCGAGGCTCTGCTCGGCATCATCAACGACATCCTCGACTTCTCCAAGATCGAGGCGGGCCGCCTGGAGCTGGAGATCTCCGACTTCGACCCGGGCGACGTGGTCGAGGGCGTGACCGACCTACTGGCGCCCCCTGCCCAGGAGAAGGGCCTCGAGCTGGTCACGGTGGTCGGCGCCGACGTCCCCGTCGTCGTCTCGGGCGACCTGGGCCGCATCCGCCAGGTACTCACCAATCTGGTGAGCAATGGGATCAAGTTCACCGACCGGGGCGAGATCGTCGTGACGGTCACGGCCCACACGCCCGGCCTGGTCCGGTTCGAGGTGCGCGACACCGGCGTCGGCATCTCCGGCGCCGACCAGGAGCGGCTCTTCGAATCCTTCGTACAGGCAGATCCGTCGACGACCCGACGGTACGGCGGCACCGGCCTGGGCCTCTCCATCTCGAAGCGGCTGGTGGAGGTGATGGGCGGGGAGATCGGCGTCGAGAGCGTGGTCGGCGCAGGCAGCACCTTCTGGTTCACCGCCCGGCTCCAGGGCCGGCCCGAACTGGCTCCGACGCCGGCGGCCCGGGAGTCGCTGCGCGGGGTGGAGGCGCTCATCGTCGACGACAACGCCACCAACCGGGCCATCCTCGACCGCCGGCTGGCTGCGTGCGGCGTCGTCACCACGTTGGCATGCGACGCGGCCTCGGCCCTGGCCGTCCTGCGGCGCGCCTCCGCCGCCGGGCGGTTGCCCGACGTCGCCCTCTTCGACCAGCACATGCCCGGCATCGACGGTGACGAGCTCACCGGCATCGTCGCCGCCGACCATGGTTTCGATGCCGTCCCGATCATCATGCTGACGTCGGCCGCCTCGTCGCGGTCGGGAGGGCGTGACCGGATCGCCGCCCATCTGGCCAAGCCCGTGCGACGGTCGGAGCTGATCGGCACGGTGGCTGCGGTCCTCAGCGCCCGCGGCGCCGACGCTCCCCGGATGGTCCCGCCGACACCGCCACCGTCGCCGTCACCCGCCCCTGCGGACGCAGGACCGCCGGCGCGGGTTCTCGTCGCCGAGGACAACCCTGTCAACCAGCTCGTCGCCGCCGCCATGCTGAAGCGGCTGGGCTATCAGGCCGACGTGGTGGCCAACGGCCGGGAGGCCGTCCGCTCGCTGGAACGCATTCCCTATGCCGCGGTGCTGATGGACTGCCAGATGCCGGAGATGAACGGCTACGAGGCGTCGGCGGAGATCCGGCGCCGGGAGGGCAGCGGGCCCCACGTCCCGATCGTCGCAGTGACGGCCTCCGCCATCAAGGGTGACGAGGAGCGCTGCCTGGCGGCGGGGATGGACGCGTACGTCACCAAGCCCGTGACCGTCGAGACCATGGGCGACGTGCTGCGCAGGCTCATCCAGGGCCCGGCGGGCGGGACCGACTCACCCGACCCGGGCCACGGCAAGCTCCACGCGGTCGGCTCCGGGGCCCGGGAGGCGACCCGGCACTAGCCGGCTGCGACCAACAGGCCCTCCAGGCGGTCGGCCAGGCGGCCGATGGCCACGACCGCGTCCGACCCGGGGGCGGTGTCGAGCACGCAGCTCGACGCCCGGTCGGCGGCGGGGACGGCGGCGTCCTCGGGGATGGCGACGAGCAGCTCCCGGCCGCGCTCGGCGGCGAAGGCCACCATGGCCTCGACGTCGGCCTGGTGCAGGGCCCGGTTGCCCACGAAGGCGATACGAGGGATGCCCAGCTCCATGGCCAGTGTGTGGGTGCGGTCGGCGGTCATCATCACCTTGGCCGTCGGTTGCACCACCACCAGCAGCATGTCGACGTAGCGCAGCGTGCCGCCGGCCCAGGAAAGGTGCTCGAGCCCAGCCTCCATGTCGGCCACGACCACGGTGCCGGGCAGCTCGTTTTCGACCCTCTCGATGAAGTCACGCTCGGTGACATGGGCGGTGCCCGTTCAGCCGGAGCCGGCCTTCTCGGCCATCGCGCCCAGCAGGATGGTGACCCCGTCGGGGCCGGGCGTGCCGTACTCCTCGAGCAGCTGTACGGCGGTGAGCCCCTCCGGGACCCGCCGCCGCGGGCCGGACTGGTCGAGGAACGGCCGGAGCAGCGCGGCGCCCTCCTCACCTAGGCCGATGTTGGCGCCCAGGTTGGGGTCCGAATCGCAGTCGATGGCGATGACGTGGTGACCTCG
>JALYYN010000572.1 GCA_030946525.1 Actinomycetota bacterium
TGATCATGGCCACCTCGACACCGGCTCGGCCCAGATCAGCGATGGCCGCCTTGGCCGTTGGGCGAACGACGTCGGCCAGGGCCACGAACCCCACGAAGTCGAGGTCGTCCACCGCATCGTCGTCAAGTCCTGCGCCATCAACGCCTGGGTGCTCGCCAGCCCGACGTTCGGCTACCGCCAGCACCCGGAGTCCCTTGCCCGCCAGGTGTTCCACCTGGTGGTCCAGCCTCTCGCGGACACCAAGGCCAAGTTCGGTCGGGTGGCCCCCGGTGGTCCAGTGCCGGCACTTACCCAGCACCACCTCGGGAGCGCCCTTCACTGCCAACACGTGGCCGTCGCCGACCTGACCGAGGACGGCGTGCAAGCCGCGACCCGTCTCAAATGGCAATTCGGTCACCGGCGACCATGCCTCGGTGGGCGATGACACCCCTACCCGTGCCAGGGCGGCGCCTTCAAGCACAGCCTCGTCGGTGGCATGGGGCACTATTCCGCCGTTGAGGGCCACGGGCGTAGCCCGCAGTGCGACCCGCAGGACCGCCGTCGTTCGGGGGCCGAGGGCGTTCACCGCATGATCCTGGCGACCATCGGACACCCGCTGCAGGCGGATCCTTCCCTCGGTGAGGGTGCCGGTCTTGTCGAAGCACAACATGTCGACCCGGCCGAGCGCCTCGATGCTGGCCGGGTTGCGAACCAGGGCGTTGCGGGCGGCCAAGCGGCGGGCGGCGGCGAGCTGGGCGACGCTGGCCAGCAGGGGCAGGCCCTCGGGCACCGAGGCCACCATGAGCCCGACCCCTGAGCTGATGGCCGTCTGCGGAGAACGACCCCGCAGCAGCGACATGCCCGCCACCGCGGCGCCGCTGAGGACGCTCAAGGGAACCGTCGTCGTCGTCAGGTGGGCGAGGCGGGCCTCGACCCCGGTGGCCGGAGCATCCGCCCCGGCGTCGATGGCCCGGGCCGCCTCCGTGGCCCGGGCCACGGCCACCACCACCGCCGAGGCGGTCCCGGCTACGACGGTGGTGCCCTCGTAGAGCATGCAGGAGCGCTCGGCCACCGCGGCTCCGGCACAGACGCCAGGAGCCTTGGACACCGGCAGCGATTCCCCCGTCAGCGCCGACTCGTCGACCTCAAGCGAGGCGGCATCGAGTACTCGGCCGTCGGCCGGCACCACGTCGCCGGCCATCACAGAGAGCACATCGCCGACTACCACCTCGTTCGAGGCCAGCTCGCCCTCTGCGTCGTCCCGCCTGACCCGAACCCGGATCGCTGCGTTGGCCATGAGCCGCTGCAGGGCCCGCTCGGTGCGTAGGCGCTCGGCGGCGCTGATCACGGCATTGGCACCCACCACGCCGCCGACCATCCAGGCGTCGGTGAGCGAACCCACCGCCGCGGACAGGGCGGCACCAACGGCCAGGACCGGCGTGAGTGGTGTGGCCAGCTCGGCGAGCACGGCCTGAGCCATCGACGGTGGCCCACCGTGGGGCGAGGCCGCGTCGGCTGCCGCCAGTCGCCGGTGGGCCTCCGCTGTCTGCAGCCCCGCCCCAGAAGAACCGAGGCGGGCGAGCACGTCGGCGGGCTCCAGCTCGTGCCAGGCCACCGAGGCCGCCGCCACTGGAACCGGGCGCCGGGCCAAGGCCGCGCCGCTCCAGGCACCGCCCCCGACGGCCAGCATGGCCGCGCCGTTGACCGGCAGCAGCGCCCGTTTGCCGGCTCCCACCGGCCCGCCGACGAAGGCCCAGGTTGCCCCCACGGCCGATCCGGTAAGGGCCAGCGTCGCACTGGTCCGGCTGGTCTGGCGGGCCGGGGCGAAGGCCTCGACGATCAGACAGGCCGCCGCCAGGCCGGGCCCGCATATGACATCGGCTCCCCACTGCGGAGCCTCGTCATCGCAGAGCAACCCGATGCCGCAGTCGGCGGCCCGCAGGGCGGAGGAGGTCCCGCCGACGAGGGCCACGGCCCGGCCTTCCTCTTGCAGTGCCCGCACCGCATCGTCCATGCGGTTCCCGCCAGCCACCGTACGCCCCGCTCCCAGACGGCGGGCGACGCCACCTCGGGTGCCGGCGATGACCAGCAGGTGGTTATCGGCCAGGACGGCTCGGGCCAAGGCCTCGGCCAGGGGATCCAATTCGGCCACCACCGAGATGAGCCCCACGAGCACGTTGTCGCGAGCGAGCCCGAGGACCGGCGTCCTGGTCTCGCCCAACGCTCGCGCCCGCGTCCTGGCCCCCTTGGGCAGTGCGATGCCCAGATCGTCGAGCAGCCCGAGGGTCCAAGGCCCCCGCCGGCCGCGAAGTTCGGGCTGGGCAGGATCGAAGAGGGCTTGGGCCTGGCGCAGCACCTCGGGGCCGGCCAGGGAGCCCATTCCCACCGCCTCACCCAGGCACCAGCACCCGGTGGTCACCACCTCGGCGTCGAGGACGACGGTGTCGATCCGGTCAAGCCGCCGGAGCACGCCCGGGTCGAGGACGACGACCCCTCGATCGGCCAACACCCGCCCAGCCTGGGAGGCGAAGGCCTCCCGCCCCATGCGCGCCGCCTTGGGCAGCCCGGCCATGAGGGCGGTGGTGGCCGCCCGCGGGCTGCCCCTCAGCGCCCAGGTCACCCCAAAGGCGCCAAGGGAGGCGAGGGATGCCTGGTCGGTATAGCGCTCGATGGGCCCGGCCGGCAGCGGCACCGGCCGGGGCACCGGAGCCAGGGCGGTGACCGGACCATGGCGGTGCTGGGCCAGCTCCGGCTCCCGCTCGGCCCACACCGCCTGGCGGGCCTGGATCTCCGAGATCTGCGATAACCGGTTGCCGATGTCGACCAGCAAACCTGCCGGCCCCTGCCCCAGGGCCTGGGCCAGGGCGTTGGCCATGGCCAGGCTGAAGTCGGTCACCGGATGACCGAGGTGGGTCTCAAGCACCCGCCGGACACGCGGTGTCGAGTCGATGAGCGTCACCAGCGAGGCCAGCTCGGCGGGGATGGGCGTGGCCTCCAACAGTTGGCCGAAGACACTGGCCCCCAACCCGACCACGTCAGCGGCCAGGGCGGCGACATTGCGGTGCAGCGGCTCGGCGTCACCCGGGAACTCGGGGCGGTCGGCCGGAAAGCGTTCACCGCCGGCCTCGTGGGCCTCCTCGATGCCCTCCACCACGCCGAGGAGGTCCTCGCCGCTGAGGGCTTCGCCGTCGAAGACCACGGCGACCCGCCCGGTGATGGCGTTGACCTGGGCCCAGTGAACCCCTTCGAGGGCCTCCAGCGCCGTCGCCACCTTCTCTCTCAGCTCGTCGGCATCGAGGTGATGCAGACCGCGAACCTCGATGTGGGCCCTCCCGCCGCTCACCCACAGCCGCCGCTGGCGTCGATCGGGGGTTGGTCACCGAGCCCAACAGGTTGGCCAGCCCGGTGACGACGCCGGAGAGCTCCATCAGGACTGGCAGCCTAGAGGGGCGGTGCCACCCGCCAGATCGGTCTCCGAGGCCAACCGGAGACCGGGCTACCGTGCCGGCGATGGACCCGAACGGGCGCGCAGGCGTCGACCTGGTGTCGGATGCCGACTGAGTTCGCCCTGATGGGCCGGGTCGGGGTGGGCTTCGCCCTCGCCTTCCTGGTCGGTTTCGAACGGGAGTTGCGCGGTTCCCCGGCAGGCAACCGCACCTTCGCCCTGGTGGGAACCGGAACGGCCGCGATCGCCGCGGTTGGGCTCAAGTCCTCCCCCCAGGCCGTCGCCGGGGCCGTCACTGGTATTGGCTTCATCGGGGCCGGGGTCGTGTTCCACGGCCAGGGCGAGCTGGTGCGCGGGCTCACCACGGCGGCGGGCATCTTCGCCTCCGCCGCCATCGGCGTCGTCGTCGGCAGTGGGCGGCTCCTGCTGGGAACGGCGACCGCGGTGATCGTGCTCCTCACCCTTGAGCTGCGGTACATACCGGGGCTGGACCTGCTCGACGCGAGCCGCTACCAGTCGCGCTTTCGCTCCGACGCCAGGGAGCCTGACGAACCGCCCGAGCAGGGCGAGAAGCACTCTGGCTGACCAATCTGCGGAATGAACGCTTGCGGCCGCGCGATCGGGGGACGTGGCTTGTGGTTGCCGCCCTCCTCGGCGTGGGCCCAGGCCCCGTGGAGCCCTCGGCCGGTATGGTAGGCCTCCAGATGGGACTCGACATCGCCTATGAAGTCGAGTCGGGACCGCAAGTTCGTGAAAAGCGGCTGGTCGTCTTCGAACTGCTGTCCGCCGACGCCTCCTCCGTCCTCTCCCCGACCCAGTCGGTGCTTGCGCACCCTCGAATGGTGTGCAGGAGGGAACCTCGTGGTGTGCGGGCGGTCGCGCCTGTTCTCACGGCTCATTGCGGTGGCGGCTATGCCGAGGGAGACTGCGCACCGATAGCGGAACGGGCGGGAGTTGCAGCAGCGCCTCAACGGGGGAGACGACGTGGACAGGAAGATCGTTCGGACCAGGCTGACCACACTTGCAGCAACCTCGGCCCTGCTGGGCTCCGGGCTGCTGTGGAGCGCGTCCCCGGCCCACGCCACGATGCCCGGTACGAACGGCAGGATCGCCTGTGCCAGCACCCGGGACGGCAACTCGCAGATCTACACCTTTGATCCCGCCGGCACGGAGGTGCAGGCGACGCGGATCACCAACAACTCGGCGTTTGACGGAAGGCCGAGATACAGCCCGGACGGTCGAAAGATCGCCTTCGAGAGCAACCGGGATGGACCGACCGAGATCTACATCATGGACGCACAGGTCACTGCCCCCGGCGCCAACGCTCCCACGGATGGCACCAACGTCAGGCGGCTGACCTTCACGGGGACCCCCGGCCACGGGAACAGCTCGCCGACTTGGAGCCCAGGCGGGGACCAGATCGCATTCCAGTCCACCCGCACCGGCCAGTTCCAGGTGTTCAAGATCAATATCGACGGCACTGGGGAGACGCAGCTCACCAACGAGGCCGCGGAGAGCACCCTGCCGGCGTGGTCGCCCGACGGCGCCAAGATCGCCTTCAGCAGCCGGCGTGACGACCCGTCGGCCGACGTGTACACCATGAACCCCGACGGCACCGGCGTGGTCAACCTCACCCACTCGCCCGGCGAGGACTCTTGGCCGACCTGGTCACCG
>JALYYN010000134.1 GCA_030946525.1 Actinomycetota bacterium
GGTCAGCTGCGGCAGACCCAGGCTGGTGGCGGCCGAGCAGGCCTTGGCCCACAGGGCGGCACCGCCACTGGCCGGCATCGGCGGCCGGTTGGGGCCCCCGTGCACCTCGAGCCGGCAGCCCGGGACGGTGGGGGCCAGGGCCCGCAGGGCGGCGTCGACCCGTTCGGCCTCGCCGGGCTGGGCCACCCGGACGTCGACCTCGACACGAGCCTCGCTCGGGACCACGTTGGTGGCGGTCCCGGCTGCGGCCACCGTCGGGGTGACCGTCGTCCCAACCTCGGGCCACCCGACGGATCCGAGGGCCAGGACCAGATAGGCGGCCTCGACCAGGGCGTTCGCCCCCTTCTCGGGCTCGAGGCCGGCGTGGGCGCTTCGGCCGGAGACGACGAAGGTGTACATCCCGGTGCCCTTGCGGCCGACCTTGAGCGCCCCACCGTCGGCGGCCGGCTCGCACACCAGCGCCGCACGGGCCCGGCGGGCCCCCTCCTCGACCAGCGCCCGGGAGGTCTGCGAGCCCAGCTCCTCGTCGGTGGTGAGCAGCACCTCGATGCCTTCGAGGTCGTCGAGCGTGGTGAGGGCGTGGAGGGCCTGCACCACCCCGGCCTTCATGTCGAAGCACCCCGGTCCGGTGACTACCCCGGCCTCGACCGAGAACGGCCGGACGGCCAGCGTGCCGAGCGGCCACACGGTGTCGAGGTGGCCGACGAGGAGAACCCTGCCCTCCCCGAAGCGCCAGCGCAGGTGGGTCCGAACCGCGCCTGCCGCCTCCCCGGCCTGGTGGAGCGCCCCGACCTCGAGCACCTCCGGCCGCTGGCCGAGCAGATCGGTTCCCAGCTCGGCTGTGGCGGCCACCACCGCCCGGCAGGCGGCCAGGTCATCAGAGGGCGACTCGACCCCGACCAGCGCGGCGAGGTCGTCGAGCATCCGGGGGGCCCGGTCGGTGAGCGCTGACAGCCGGTCCACCCCGGGCAGCCTGGCACGGCGGCGGCGCTCACTCGGTTGCGAACCCTGATCGTCCCGTGGGATGCTCTTGTGGTCATGCGTCGCCCTCCCCGCCTCCTCGTAGCCATCCGAAGCGAGCGCTAGGCCGTCACGCCACCCCGTCGACGCCTGCAGCGCTCGCCCTTGACCTCCCCAGCCGGGGAGGTTTTTCTTTTCCCGCACACGTACCGCCCGACCGCCACGACCAGGAGAACAAGGTGCAGCTCACCGGGGCCCAGGCCCTCATCAAGAGCCTCGAGATGGAGGCGGTGGAGGTCGCCTTCGGCCTGCCGGGCGGGTGCATCCTGCCGGCCTACGACCCGATCCTCGAGTCGACCATCCGCCACATCCTCGTGCGCCACGAGCAGGGCGCCGGCCACATGGCCGAGGGTTACGCCCACGTCACCGGCCGGCCCGGCGTGTGCATCGTCACCAGCGGGCCGGCGGCCACCAACCTGGTCACCCCGCTCATGGACGCCTACATGGACTCCATCCCGATGGTGGCCATCACCGGTCAGGTGCCCACCCACGCCATCGGCACCGACGCCTTCCAGGAGTGCGACACCGTCGGCATCACCCGCTCGGTCACCAAGCACAACGAGCTGGTGATGACGCCCGAGGACATCCCCCGCATCGTGCGGGAGGCCTTCCACATCGCCACCACCGGCCGGCCCGGCCCGGTGCTGATCGACGTGCCGAAGGACGTGCTCACCGGGCTGATGGACTGGCATTGGCCGAGCGACTCGGACATCTCAGCCGGCCTCCCCGGCTATCGGCCCACCACCCGGGGCAACGGCAAGATGATCAAGGAGGCCGCCAGGCTCATCACCTCGGCCCGCAGGCCCGTCCTGTACGTCGGCGGCGGCATCCTCAAGGCGCGGGCGGCCGAGGCCCTGCGGGCGCTGGCCGAGCTCACGGGCATCCGCGTCGTCACCACGCTGATGGCCCGGGGCGCCTTCCCCGACAGCCACCCCCAGTGCCTGGGCATGCCCGGCATGCACGGCAACTACACCGCCGTCACCGCCATGCAGCAGAGCGACCTGCTCATCGCCCTCGGGGCCCGCTTCGACGACCGGGTCACCGGCAAGGTGTCCGCCTTCGCCCCCGACGCCAAGATCATCCACGTCGACGTCGACCCCGCCGAGCTGGGCAAGGTCCGCCGCCCCGACGTGCCCATCGTGGGCGACTGCCGGCTGGTCATCGAGGAGCTGGTTCAGGCCATCATCGCCCTCGGCGGCGCCGGGGCGCAGGCCGAGCGGGGCGCATGGAACGAGCAGCTGCGAGCCTGGCAGGAGCGCTACCCGATGCGCTACGCGCCGCAGGAGGCGGGCGAGGGGCTCAAGCCCCAGCAGGTCATCGAGGCTCTGGCCGACCTGACCCCCGACGACACGATCCTCACCAGCGGCGTCGGCCAGCACCAGATGTTCGCCAGCCAGTACTACCGGTTCGAGCACCCCTACACCTGGGTGAACTCGGGTGGACTCGGCACCATGGGCTTCAGCGTGCCGGCGGCGATCGGGGCCAAGGTCGGCCGGCCCGACAAGATGGTGTGGGCCGTCGACGGTGACGGCTGCTTCCAGATGACGGCACAGGAGCTGGTGACCGCGAGCAGCGAGCGCATCCCGGTGAAGGTGGCCATCCTGAACAACGCCTACCTCGGCATGGTCCGCCAGTGGCAGGAGATGTTCTACGGCGAGCGCTACTCCGAGGTGTACCTGGCGCCCGACCTGCCCGACTACGTGATGTGGGCCGAGGCGATGGGCTGTGTCGGGTTCCGGGTCGAGGACCCGGGTGACATCGGGCCCACCATCGAGAAGGCGAACGCCATCGACGACCGCCCGGTGGTGGTCGAGTTCCGCACCGACAGCTCCGAGAAGGTGTTCCCGATGGTGGCAGCCGGCCAGAGCAACGACGACATCATCACCTGCCCCGAAGTGCTCGGCAGCTGAGATGGCGAGACCGCCGGCTCCGGAGGCACGTCACAGCCGAAGCTCCACATCCTGTCCGTCCTGGTCCAGAACCGGGCGGGCGTCCTGGCCCGGGTGTCGGGGCTGTTCGCCCGGCGGGCGTACAACATCGAATCGCTGGCGGTGGGCCCGACCGACGACCCCGGGCGCAGCCGCATCACGATCGTCGTAGACGTCGAGTCCACCCCGCTCGAGCAGATCACCAAGCAGCTGTTCAAGCTCGTCGACGTGCTGAAGATCACCGAGCTCGACCCGGCGGACGCGGTGGAGCGCGAGCTGCTGCTGGTCAGCGTCCGGGCCACGTCCGAGATGCGCAGCCAGGTCATCGAGGTGGTCAGCATCTTCGAGGGCACCATCGTCGACGTCGGCCATGACAGCATCACGGCGTCGCTCTCCGGCCGGCCGTCGAAGCTCGACGACTTCGCCGACCTCCTTCGTCCCTTCGGCATCCTCGAGCTGCAGCGCTCGGGTCGTGTCGCCCTTCCCAAGCGGGACCGAACGGCCCGCCTCACCTCGATCAGAAAGGTTTCCTGATGCCCGCCATCGTCTCGTACGACAAGGACGCCGACCCCTCCCTCCTCGCCGGCCGCAAGGTGGCCGTGATCGGCTACGGCTCGCAGGGCCACGCCCACGCCCTCAACCTGCGGGACTCGGGCATCGACGTCCGCGTCGGCCTGCGTGAGGGCTCGGCCAGCCGGGCCAAGGCCGAGGCCGCCGGCCTGCGGGTGGCCAACGTGGCCGACGCCTGCGCCGAGGCCGACCTGGTGATGGTCCTGCTGCCCGACACCGAGCAGAAGCGGGTCTACGAGTCCGAGATCGCCCCCAACCTGCAGGACGGGGACGCCCTCTTCTTCGCCCACGGGTTCAACATCCGCTTCGAGCGGATCAGGCCGGCGGCGGGGATCGACGTGGCCATGGTGGCCCCCAAGGGGCCGGGCCACCTGGTGCGCCGCACCTACTCGGCCGGCGGCGGCGTGCCCGCCCTCATAGCCGTGCACCAGGACGCCAGCGGAAAGGCCCGCGAGCTGGCCCTCTCCTACGCCGCGGCCATCGGGGGCGCCCGGGCCGGCGTGCTCGACACCACCTTCACCGAGGAGACCGAGACCGACCTGTTCGGAGAGCAGGTCGTGCTGTGCGGCGGCGTCACCGCCCTGGTGCAGGCCGGCTTCGAGACGCTGGTCGAGGCCGGCTACCAGCCCGAGTCGGCCTACTTCGAGTGCCTGCACGAGCTGAAGCTCATCGTCGACCTCATGTACGAGAACGGCATCTCGGGCATGCGGTTCTCCATCTCCGACACCGCCGAGTACGGCGACCTCACCCGCGGCCCCCGCATCATCAACGACGGGACCCGGGCGGAGATGAAGAAGATCCTCGGGGAGATCCGCGACGGCACCTTCGCCGAGGAGTGGATCGCCGAGAACCGAGCGGGCCGCCCCCGCTACAACGAGCTCAAGGCCAAGGGCCAGGACCACCCCATCGAGAAGGTCGGCGCCGAACTGCGGGCCATGATGCCGTGGATCGCCGCCGGCAAGGCCCGTCCCCAGGACGTCTCCGGGGGCTAGTGCCATGACCACAAACCATTGCCGCGTCCCGCCGGCCAGGACCACCGTTGGCGGCGTTCTCGTCCTCGTCGCACTGAGCGTGCGCCTTCGTCCTGCGGCCTTGCCAGCAGCGCCCCTGACTCGGCGCGACGCGGGCAATCGTTCATGGACAGGGCACTAGCAGCCCGCGCCATACTTGGCACCCATGGCGGAGGGCGGCGGGTCGTCGAGCGAGCTGCCCGACAATCTGCGGTTTCACACCTTCGCCACGCTGGCCCGGAAGCTGGAAGCCGATCACGAGGAGCTGGTCGAGTTCCTGGCCGTTACCCTGGCCCACGCGCTGCCCGACGCCGTCCGGGTCGAACGTCTGGGGTTGCTGCGATCCCGGAAGGTGTCGGCGGTGGAGGTGCTCCTCGGGCAGCGGCAGTACGAGCTGCACGTTCGCCACGGGCGGGTCGACACGGTGATAGCGCAGGTCGTGGGCGGAGTCGTACTCCGCCATGATCCGGCGCCGGTCGACGCCTGGGTCGAGGGGCTGTTGTCGGATCTCGAGCGCATGGCCACCCGGTCGGAGGCCAGCCGGGCCGCGCTGGAGCGACTGTTCCGGTGAGCGGACGATGAGCACTCCGGGCCTGCGCAGCCTACTGGTCAGCATGGACCAGGCGATGGTCCCGATCGGCCTGGTGATGGGCGCCGGGATCTTCCGGATGTGGCGACCGACCACGTGTTACAACGCGGTCAGCGGCCTGCGTTTGGGTGAGCCGACCGTCTACACGTCCTACGAGCAGTCGATCCGCGACGCGTGGGCCACGGTTGTCGGCCGGCTGGAGGAGGAGGCCCACCGGGTCGGCGCCCACGGCGTGCTCGGCACCTTCGTCAGCCAGCAGTGGCTCGCCGACGGGTTCATGCTCGAGGTGCAGCTCCGGGGCACCGCCGTCCGGATGGACGGCGAGCCGCCGCTGGGCCGCCCGTTCCTCTCGACCCTGACGATAGAGAGCTTCCTCAAGCTGCTCATCGGGGGATGGGTGCCGTGCGGGATCGGCTGGGGCATCTCCGCCGTGCACGTCCACGGGCCGGACATGTCGCCGCTGCGGACCGGCGCCGCCTGGTCGAACAGGGAGATGCCGGTCCCCACCGCTGCCGTCCTGCTGAGCCGGTCCCGGCTGGAAGCGCAGACTCGCAGCACCCTGGCCGCGTGCGGCGCCGAGGGCGGGGTCGGGATGTCCCTGGAGCTGGAACGCCGGCCGCTGGGTTGCGGAGGCGTGCTCATCGACGGGCTCATGCTCGGGACCGGTGTCGTGCGGTACCGGCCGAGTCTCTCCACCGCGTCCGTCGCCCGGGATCTGCGCAAGGAAGGACGGCCGTCATGACCACGGATCGCTCGGACGCCGCCGGATCGCTGCCGGCCGAGGCCCTCACCCGATTGCGGGAGCTGGAGGGCGGTGACGGCGTCGCCCCGCTGTTCACCAGCGACCTCTCGGTGAACGAGTTCCTCCTGGTCGAGGACGCCGGGTTCGAGCCCCTGGGGCTGGTGTTGGGAAGCTCGATCTACCACGTCGGCCTCCAGGTCGTGCGGTGGACGGCCAGCCAGGAGCTCGACGTGCTGACCCGCGCCATGTACCACGCCCGAGAGCTGGCCATGGCCCGGATGGAGGCCGAAGCGGCAGAACTGGGCGCCGACGGCATCGTCGGAGTCCGCCTCGACATCCGCTTCTACGAGTGGGGAAACAACCTGGCGGAGTTCCTGGCCATCGGCACTGCGGTGCGCCACCGGGACGGCGGAGAGTGGAAGGCGCCCGGAGGCCGGCCCTTCACCTCGGACCTGTCGGGACAGGACTTCTGGACCCTGCTGCAGACCGGGCAGCGGCCGGTGGCCCTGGTCATCGGCAACTGCGTGTATCACGTCGCCCACCGCACGATGACCCAGACCATGGCGACCAGCATGCGCAACGTCGAACTGCCGAACTTCACCCAGGCGCTCTATACGGCTCGGGAGCTGGCCATGGAGCGGATGCAGGCCGAGGCCCGCCAAGCCCAGGCCGGGGGAGTGGTGGGCTTGCAGATTCACGAGGCCAACCACATCTGGGGTCACCACGCCATCGAGTTCCTCGCCATCGGAACCGCCGTCGACCGCTTCCGCGAGCGCGGGAGCGTGCCCCGGCCCCGGCTGGTCCTCAGTCTGGACGACTGAGCGCTTCGGTCCGTTCTTGTCGCGCTCGACGCCCTCTGGGGGACTCCAGCGCGACAAGAAGCCGGAAGTCCGGCAGTCCCGGTCCCGGACGCGACTCTGCCGGGCCCGAGGGCCCGGCAGAGGTCGGAACGACTGAGTGGAGCTGAAGTTACTTGCGCACCGAAGCGGTGACGGGGACGTCACGACGACGGGCCTGACGGACGAAGGCCA
>JALYYN010000583.1 GCA_030946525.1 Actinomycetota bacterium
CAGGGGAACCCGATGCTTTCGAGTCTGAAGAACATGTTCAAGGTTCCGGACCTCCGGAACAAGATCCTGTTCACGCTCTTCATCATCGCCCTCTACCGGCTCGGTTCGAACATCACGGTTCCCGGCATCGACTTCGCGGCCGTGCAGGAGCTTCAGAAGAACGCCGAGAAGGGCGGGGTCCTCGGCTTCCTCAACCTGTTCTCGGGAGGCGCTCTCACCCAGATGGCGATCTTCGCCCTCGGGATCATGCCGTACATCACCAGCTCGATCATCATGCAGTTGCTGGCGGTGGTGATCCCCAAGATCGAGCAGTGGCAGAAGCAGGGGGCGGTCGGCCAGAAGAAGATCACCCAGTGGACCCGGTACATGACCGTCGGCCTGGCCATCCTCCAGGCCACGGGGATCACCTACCAGTTCAACAACGGCCTCCTGGGCCGGGGCACGAACACCAACCTCAAGCTGGTCACCACCTTCGACGTCCCCCACGTCGCCCTCATCGTCCTGACCATCACCGCCGGCACGGCCGTGGTGATGTGGATGGGGGAGCTGATCACCCAACGGGGAATCGGCAACGGGATGTCGATCCTGATCTTCGCCAACGTGGTGAGCCGCATGCCCGCCCAGGTCGGCAACGTCCAGGCGGAGAAGGGCAACGTCGCCTTCGCCCTCTTCATGGTCCTCGCCGCCGCCATGATCGTGGCCATTGTCTTCGTGGAGCAGGGCCAGCGGCGCATCCCGGTCCAGTTCGCCAAGCGGGTCGTCGGCCGGCGGATGTACGGCGGCCAGAGCACCTACATCCCGTTGAAGGTCAACCAGGCCGGTGTCATCCCCATCATCTTCGCCAGCTCGGTGCTGTACTTCCCGGTCCTGCTTTCGAACATCATCCAGTGGAAGTTCGTCGTCGACTTCATCAACAAGTACCTGGTCCAGCAGGACAACATCGTCTACATCGTGACGTACGGCCTGCTGATCGTGTTCTTCACGTACTTCTACACGGCGATCACCTTCAACCCGCAGCAACAGGCCGACATCATCCGCAAGCAGGGTGGGTTCATCCCGGGCATCCGGCCCGGGCCTCCCACCGAGCGTTACCTGGGCACCATCCTGAACCGCATCACGCTTCCCGGCTCCCTCTTCCTCGCCGCCATCGCCCTGGTCCCCAACATCCTCCTGTCCCTGTACGGGGTACGGCAGTTCCCCTTCGGGGGGACGACCATCCTGATCGCCGTGGGCGTCGCCCTCGAGACGATGAAGCAGATCGACAGCCAGCTGATGATGCGGAACTACGAGGGCTTCCTCGCCTAGTGACCCCCATACGGCTCGTCTTCCTCGGGAAGCAGGGCGCCGGCAAGGGGACCCAGGCCGCTCGGCTGTCCGACCGCTTCGGCATCCCGCGCATCTCCACCGGTGAGATGTTCCGCGCCTTGAACGGCGAGTCCGAGGCATTCCGGCTCGCCAAGCACTTCATGGACGCCGGCGAGCTGGTGCCCGACGAGGTCACCAACGCCATGGTCGCCGAGCGGCTGGGCGAGCTGGACGCCGCCGAGCAGGGATTCCTGATCGAGGGCTTCCCCCGCAACGTCGCCCAGGCCGAGGCCCTCGACACCATGCTCAGCCCGCAGCGGGTCGACCTGGTCATCGAGCTCGACGTGCCCACCGGCGTGGTGCTCAAGCGCCTGGCCAGCCGCCGGGTGTGCTCGTCCTGCGGCACGAACTACAGCACGAACATGCCGCCGAAGGCCGACTGGACCTGCGACGTGTGCGGCGGCCACGTCGTCCAGCGCGACGACGACACCGAGGTGGCCATCGCCCGGCGTCTGGCCGTCTACGACGAGCAGACCGCCCCCCTGGTGGCCTGGTACCTGGCCAGCGACCGCCTGGCCGCAGTCGACGGCGAGGGCGACCCCGACACCGTCACCCAGCGCCTCCTCCGCGCCATCGAGAACCGCCTGGCCCGACGATGATGACACCGCCATGCTGAAGTCCCCCGACCAGATCGACAAGATGCGCAAAGCCGGGAGGGTCGTCGCTGAGATGCTCGACGCCTGCGCCGCCGCCGCCCGGCCCGGGATCACCACCAACGACCTGGACAAGGTGGCCCGCGCCGTCCTGGCCAAGCGCAAGGCCAAGTCGAACTTCCTGAACTACCACGGGTACCCGGCGGTGATCTGCACGTCGCCCAACGACGTGATCGTCCACGGCATCCCGGGGAACTACCGCCTGCAGGACGGGGACATCATCTCCATCGACTGCGGGGCGATCATCGAGGGCTGGCACGGCGACGC
>JALYYN010000587.1 GCA_030946525.1 Actinomycetota bacterium
GGCGCCGGCCTGGGCCGAGGCGTTGCCGGAGGAGCCCGACGTCGCCGACGGGGTGACGGTGGTGGTGTCGGCGCCGCCGTTGCCGCCGCTGGCATCACCGGTGGCGATGCTGCTGCCGCCGGATGCGCCGGCGACGATGGGGGAGAGCACCCCTCCGGAGGCGACGGTGTTGGTGGCGGCCCCGCCGGCGGCCGAGGAGGGCGCCGAGACGCCGCCTGTGCCACCGGCGCCGCCGCTCCCGGCCACGACGGTGGTGTTGACCGCGTTGCCGGTGTTCCCGGAGATGGCGTCGGCCACGCCGTTGGCGCCGGTGTTGGCGGTGGAGTCGGACGTGCCGATTGCGGCGGCGTTGCCGGAGTTGCCCGAGGCGCCGGATGCGCCGGAACCGGCCGGGCCGCCCAGGGCCCGGACCAGGCCGAGCAGGCCGTCGTTGGTCGCCGTCGGGCTGGACGTGGCGGCGCCGGTGGCGCCCGTCGTTCCGGAGCCACCCGACGAGGCGACCGGGTTGGAGGAGGAGTCGGAGCGGGCGGCGCCGGTGGTGCCGCTGTTGGTGGCGCTGGCCGAGGCGTCGGCGGAACCGGAGTTGCCCGAGACGGCGGTCGGGGTGACCGTGACGGTGTTGGCGCCGCCGTCGCCGCCGCTGGAGTCGCCGGTGGCCACCGAAGAGCCGCCCCGGGCCGAGGCGGTCAGGGCGGTGACGTCGGCGGCGCCGGCCACCGAGTTCACCGCGGTGCCGCCGGGGGCGGAGCTGGCGGCGGTGGTGCCGCCGGTCCCGCCGGTCCCGCCGGTGGAGAAGACCCCGGTGGTGTTGGTGGCGTTGCCGGTGCTCCCGGACGTGGCATCGGCGGAGGAGTTGGCCCCGGTGTTGGCGGTGGAGTCGGCCCGCCCGGCGGCGGTCGTGTCGCCGGATGCGCCCGACCCGCCCGAACCACCCGAGGTGGCCGGGCCGCCGGTGGCGGTCGCCGAGCCGAGGATGGCGGTGTTGGTCGCCATCGGGTTGGACGAGGCCGGGCCGGTGGCGCCGGTCGGGCCGGAGACGCCGCTGCCGGCGACCGGGCTCGAGGTGGCCGACGAGGTCGCCGGGCCGGTGGTGCCGGAGTTGGTGGCGCTGGAGGTCGCCGACGCGGGTCCCGAGCTGCCGCTGGTGGCCGTGGGGGTGACGGTCACCGTGCTGGCGCCGCCGTTGCCGCCGGCGGCCACGCCGGTCGCCACGCTGCTGCCGGCCACGGCGCTGGAGACGACAGGGGTGGTGACGCTGCCGGGGAGGACGGTGTTGACGGCCGAGCCGCCGGGACCGGCGACGGTCGTGGCCGAGCCCGCCCCCCCGCCGGTGCCGCCGGCCGAGGTGACGAGGGTGACGTTGGAGGCCGCCCCGCCGTCGGCCGTGGTGGCCGTGGCGTTCGAGTTGGCGCCGGTGTTGGCGTCGGAGCCGGCGTTGCCGATCGAGGTCGCCCCTCCGGTCGGCCCCGACGCGCCCGAGGCACCGGTGGTGACCGGGCCGCCGGTTGCCGAGGCCGACCCGAGGATGGCGGTGTTGGCGGCGGTCGGGTCCGAGGTGGCCGGGCCGGTCGTGCCGGTGGCGCCCGATGCACCCGTCGTGGCGACCGGGTTGGAAGTCGACGTGGAGTTGGCCGCCCCGGTGGTGCCGGAGTTGGTGGCGCTCGACTGGGCCGAGGCGCCCGCCGGCGTTCCCTGGCCGCCGCGCGCCGTCGGGGTGACGTTGACGACGGAGGCGCCGCCGTTGCCGCCGCTGGCGTCGGCGGTGGCGATGCTGCTGCCGCCCACCGCATTGGCGGTGATGGCGCCGCCACCGGTACCGACGACCGTCTGGTTGACCGACCCACCGGGACCGGCGACGGCGCTCGCCGTGCCACCCGCCCCACCCGCGCCGCCGTGGGAGTCGACGGTCGTGCTGTTGCTTCCGCCGCCCGAGCCGCCGCCGGCAGTGGGGGTGACCGTCACGTTGGAGGCGCCGCCGTCGCCGCCCCGTGCGTCGGCGGTGGCGATGCTGCTGCCGCCCACCGCGTTGGCGGTGATGGTCCCGCCACCGATGCCGATGACCGTGTTCGTGGCGTTACCGCCGGGGCCGGCCACGGTGGCCGCCGTGCCGCCCGCGCCGCCGGCGCCGCCGACTGAGGTGACGTTCGTCACGTTGGACGCTCCTCCACCCGAGCCCGTGTGAGCCACAGCGGTGGAGTTGGCGCCGGTGTTGGCGACGCTGTTCGAGTTGCCGACCGCCGTGGCGCCGCCCGTGTTCCCGGTGGAGCCCGAGGAACCGGAGCCTGCACCGCCGGTGGTCCCGGCCGCGGTACCGAGCATGCCGCCGTTCGTGGCCAGAGGAGTCGATGAGCCGGTGCCCGTGGTGCCCGTGCCGCCCGAGCCACCGGAGACCGCCTGGGGGCCGGTGCTGGCATCGGAGCTGGCTGAGCCGGTACCGCCCGAGTTGTTCGACGTGGCGCCCGCTGCCGAGCCGCCCGTCCCGCCTGTCCCTGCTTCCGGAGTTGCCGTGACGCCGGATCCGCCGCCGCTGCCGCCGCCCGCCTTCGCCGTGCCGTAGCTGTTGCCTCCGAGGGCAGTACCCGTCACCGGCCCACCGCCGATGGCGAGGGCGAAGTTCTGGGCACTGCCTGCAGTGCCACCTTGCGTGTCACCACCCAGAGCGATCCCATTTGCATATCGGGCCTTGCCGACTGCAATGGCCAGCGTGTCCGCATTGCCGCCGCCGGAGCCACCGATTGACGAACAATCGGCGTCGCCCCGAATGGCGATACAGGAGCTCTTTGCGTTTCCGCCCTCACCACCGATGCTGCCTCCGATGGCGCTGGTTCCAACGGAGATGATCATGTGGGAGGTGTCGCCACCGAGGGGACTCTGGCTGTTGCCGTCGTTCCCGTTGCAACCGGAACCGATCAGCACGGTGAGCATGTCCCCGAAGCCGTTGTCGTCGCGGACCGCCCGGCACTTGGTGCCGTCGTCGTTCTTGGTGAACGTGACGCTGTGGCTCCCGCTGCTGCCGCTCCCGCTGTTGTCGCTGCCGCCCGCTCCGAGCAGGTCACCGGCCGAGGTGCCGGCGGGGACGTAGCCGGCCGAGATCGCGGTGCGGAGGCGGGCGTCGGCAGTGGTGCCGGCCGCCTGGTCTCCGGCCGGCGAGCCGGTCACTTGGCTGGGGGCGGTGGGGACCCCCGGGCCGGCGACAGGGCCGGCGGTCGGGGATGACGTCTGCGGTGCTGCGTTCGCGGTCTGCGATGCCGGAAGGCTCGAGCTGTCGCTCTTTGCCCCCGACGTCTGGGTCACTGGCGTCTGGGTCACCGAAGTGGTCCCGGGCGACGCCGGCGCCGCGGTGCTCGTCGTCTCCTGCTTCACGACGCTCGGGCCCCCGGGCGAACCCGTCTGGCCGATCGTCTGGAGGAACGACACCGACGGGGTCGAGCTTCCGGTCCCACCCAGGGGAACGGTCGTGCTCGTCACCGGCTTGACGGTGGTGCTGGTCGTTGCCGGAACCGTGGTCGTCGGCGCAGCCGGAGCCGCGGGAGCGGCCGTGGTCGGCGTCGTCGCCACGGTGGTGGCGGTCCCCTGAACGCCCGAGGGGGCGTCCGCCGGCGGTGACGCCGGGGCAGCGTCGGCGGAAGCCGGGCCGGAACCCATGAACAGGAAGAGGCCGGCCAGGAGCGCGAAGGATGCGGCCCACCTCAGGGGCCTCACCACCTCGTTCCTCGGGCTCGGGCTCATCTGCCGGGAGCGGCCTTTCGTGTTGACGGCTGGTCCGTTGCTGCGTGCGCGGGGACCGAAAGATCTCCGCAGGGACGAGGGATTTTTAACATGGCCCTCAGGGGTCGGCAAGCACCGTTTGAGCCGCTGACCTGGACTTTTGTGCCTGTTGGAATGTGTTGGACGGACCAACGGATCCCGTTGGACGAGCGGCCGCCCCGTCCCCATGCCTGGGCCCGGCCCGGCTCGCCGGGGCCGTGGCGTTATCCACACGGCTCACGGCCAGGAAATTTCCATGGGCAGCGCCGCCACCGGCCCCTCCATCTGCTCGCGATAGAGCAGGACCGCCTCGGCGGCGGGCTCCATCGTGGCGGTGATGGACAGTGCGCCACCGCCGGCGACGGTGGCCAGGACCCGGGGTGGGGCCCCGGCGACCTCCGACCGCAGCGTCAGCCGCGGCCGGCCACCCCCCGGCTGGGCGGCCAGGGAGAAGGGACCGGGGCGGGCCGGCGTCAATGCGAACGTCGCCTCGCAGGGCGTCGCCGAGCAGGTCGACGCGGGCCGGGCGGGCGTCACGATCGTCATCGAGCGGTCCACCGGCAGGTAGGTCAGCGCCACGTCCTCGACCGTCGCCACCCCACCCCGGGCCTCGATCTCGACCCCGCGCCCGCCGCCCAGATCGACGTCGCGGCCCGCCCCCAGGTCGACGCATCCGGAGGGGTCGGCGGAACCGGAGACGTCGGCCACGGGGCACACCGACAGGGCCCCGCCGGCCCCCGTTCGGCGGACGGTCAGGTGGGGTGAAGAGGCCCGGACAACCACCCGGATGGCCGCCTCCGCGGGCAGGGTGAAACCGTCTATCCGGAGCGTGAGCGAGCCCGGCGGATCAGCGGCCGGGACCGCCACCGAAGGGGTGGTGGATGCCGGTTCCGGAGCTGACGGGGAGGGCGCCGCCGGGAGTGTCGACACGGCCGACGAGGGTGGGACGGAGGTCCCGCCGCCGGCGCCGTCGCCGCCCGTGCATGCCGCCAGGAGGGCGGCGGTCGCGGCCACCGTCACAGTCCATGCACGCACGCCGGCACCCTAGGCCCGGGGGGCGACGACGGGGTGGGCCCGGCTGGGATCGAACCAGCGACCGACGGATTATGAGTCCGCTGCTCTGACCGACTGAGCTACGGGCCCCGGGGCTCGAACCTACTGGGCGTGCGCTCCGGGGGTGGGACTCGAACCCACAACCTTGGGATTAACAGTCCCCTGCTCCGCCAATTGAGCTACCCCGGAATCGAGGCCGAGAGTAGCAGCGCCGCCACCAGGCCCATCACGGCCCTGTGCGTCCTGGCGCAGGAGTACCGGACCGACACACAACCATGGGGGTGCTTGTTGTGTCGCACTCCAACGCGGGGAACAGCCCGATAGACACTGCCGAATTGCGAAATGGGAATGCCCGTGCAATCGGACCAGAAGAAGGATGCGGCCTCGAGGTCGAGGCCTTCGTGCAGATAGAGGCGGAGACGCAGCCGGGATTCGTCGATGTCGAAGAACCGTCGCAGCCACGAGCGGAACAGAATGACCATGCGGGGATCGCTGTTGGCGAAGTTGACGATGCCGTCGGCCTTCGTCCCCTCCCCTGCGTAGAGGGCGACGCCGGCGACGAGGAACTCGCGCCCATTGAGGGTGCCGATGCGACGGCGGCCCTCCTCCAACAGCTCCTCGATCTCCGCCCGCTTGGCCCGCTCCAACGCATTGGGCACGCGGGGCGACAACCGTCGGGGACCGGCGACGAAGGGCACGTCCCGGGTCCACAGCGATACTGAACTGCGGGACACCCGAGCTCGGCGGCGATGTCGGGCATGGTCCGGCCCGCGGCCCGGAGCGCCACTGCCCGCTCCCGTTGCATCACCTTCCCCCGCCCTCCCATACCGCCCAGCCTATCCGAACATACGTTCGCTCGTCAACCTACGCCGACTGGGGTACGACTGACACATGAGATTCCGACTGGGCATGGTCACGGGCTTCACCGCCGGGTACTACATGGGCGCCAAGGCGGGCCGGCAGCGGTACGACCAGATCAACCGGAGCCTGGCGAAGCTGCGGCGATCAGACGTGTACGAGACCGCCACCGACCGGGCCAAGAACCTCGTCGAGGACGGGGTCGACAAGGCACGCGCCCTCGTCGACGCCCGCGCCGGCAACGGCCAACTCGGAACCGACGGGCTGTCGTCGACCGACTCGGGACTCATCATCCCGGGGCAGACCGACCCCCCGGCCTAACCCCGGGACAGGGCCGTCAGACCGGTTCGCCGGTGTCCGCGTCGAACACCGCGATGGCGTCCAGCGGGCAGTTGGCGGCTGCGTCGAGCACCTCGGCGGCGGCGTCTGTGACCACGTGCCGCGGCCGGGCGATGTGCCCGTCGCCCATCTCGAAGTACTCCGGCGCGGCGACTGCGCAGATGCCGCTGCCCGCGCAGAGCTCCTCGTCGATCTCGATCCTGTAGCGCACGGAGGGGTTTCCTACTCCTCGTCGAGGTAGTCGCGCAGCTTCTGGCTGCGGATGGGGTGACGGAGCTTGGCGAGGGTCTTGGCCTCGATCTGGCGGATGCGCTCCCGCGTCACACCGAACTCCTTGCCCACTTCCTCGAGGGTGCGGATCTGGCCGTCGTCGAGCCCGAAACGCAGCCGGACGACGGCCCGCTCCCGCTCGGTCAGCTCCTCCAGCGCCTCCCCCACCGCCTCCGACAGCAGGGCGCGTGCCGCGGCGTCCGCCGGCGCGATGGCCTGCTGATCCTCGATGAAGTCGCCCAGCGTGCTGTCGTCCTCCTGGCCCACGGGGGTCTCCAGCGACACCGGCTCCTGGGCGATCCGCTGGATCTCCCGGACCTTGGCCGGGGCCATGTTGACCTTGGCCGCCACCTCCTCCACGGTGGGCTCGCGGCCCATCTCCTGCAGGAGCATGCGCTGCATCCGCAGCACCGTGTTGATGGTCTCGACCATATGGACGGGGATGCGGATGGTGCGGGCCTGGTCGGCGATGGCCCGGGTGATGGCCTGGCGGATCCACCATGTGGCGTAGGTCGAGAACTTGAAGCCCTTGGTGTAGTCGAACTTCTCGACGGCCCGGATGAGGCCCAGGTTGCCCTCCTGGATGAGGTCCAGGAAGAGCAGGCCGCGGCCCATGTAGCGCTTGGCGATGGACACGACCAGGCGCAGGTTGGCCTCGATCAGCTGCTTCTTGGCCTGGAACCCGTCGGCCACCAGGCGCTCGAGCGGGGTGCACTCGTGCTCGGGGATGGGCACGCCGGGGCCGTAGCGGTCCTCCAGCTCGGCGATCCTGGCCACCGACTGCATGCCGGCCTCGATCCGCCGGGCCAGGGCAACTTCCTCGGCCCCGCTGAGGAGGTTGACCTTGCCGATCTCCTTCAGGTACGTCCGGACCGGGTCGGCGGAGGCTGCGCCCCGGCCCCCTCCCATCCCGTCGGATGCGTCCGACGACGACGACGACGACGACGACGGAGCCCGCCGGGCCGGCCTCGGTGCCGCCGTCGGGACGGTTCCATGGACCGGCCGGGCCCCCCCCCTCCCAGCCCCGGCGGGGGGGGCCGCCGGCCCTTCCGGAGGTGACGCAGGCGGGACGGGCGGAGGGGGGAGCCAGGCCACGGCGCCCGGAGCGGCCAGTGCCGGGCCGGCGTGGGGCACGGCGAAGACCACCGGCACCTCGTCGGGCAGGCTCAGATCCTCGGCCTCGAGGTCGACCGCGCCCTCGTCGAGGTGGATGCCCTCGTCCGACAGGCGGGTCCGCACCGAGTCGATGACGTCGGGGCTGAGCTCGATGTCCTTCATGACCGTCATCAGGTCGTCGGCGGTCAGCGCACCTCTCGCCCGGCCCTTGCCGAGCAGGCGGTGGAACTCCTCGGCCGGCACGCCGCCGGGCGGCGACAATGCGTCCGGCCGGCTCATCGGCCCGCCACGGCCGCCCGATGGAGACGGCCCGCCGACCCCGGCCCGGGCGGGGGGAACCCCCTGCCCATCGGGTCGCTCGCCTCCGGCTGGCTCATGCTTCCACCTCGAAACGGTCGACCATCCAGCGTACCAACCTGCCCGTGGCATCGACGCCCGTTCCCGGCTCCCGCAGTTGGGCGATGGTCAGCTTGAGCCATCCGACCTGGCCGGCGTCGGTCAGCTCGCCGGCCCGGCGGGCGGCCGCCTCGAGCTCGGCGACCACGCGTTTCGCCGCTTCCTCGGCCAGCCGGGCCAGCACGTCGTCGGCGGAGGAGTCGGCGTCCTCGACGGAGAGCCGGCGCAGCAGGTCGTCGGCCGGCGCCTCGGCCACGTCGACGGCCTGGGCCAGCGTGGTCGCCGAGCACAGGGCCCGGTAGGCGGCCAGGGCCACCGGGTCGACGAAGAGCACCTCGTGGAGCCGGTCGGCGACCTCTTCGGGCCGGTGGATGGCCAGCCGCAGGGCCTCGACCTCCGGTCCCACCCGACCCGGGATCGCCGCCGTCCTGACGACCGCCTGCCGGCCTTCCAACAGCCGCCGCAACCGGTCCCGGCCCACGCCGACCCGGTCCTCGACATACCGGGTGTACTCCTCGCGGACCAGCTCGTTGGGGTGCTCCCGCACCGCAGCCATGGCCGCCTCAGCGGCGCGCGCCTTGCCCTCGGGCGTCCGCAGGTCGGCGCGGGCCACGAGGCGGTCGATGCGGAAGGTGAGGAAGGGCTTGGCCCCCTTCACCGCCGCCTCCAGGGCGGCCGGATCGGTGCGGGCCAGGTCGCCGGGATCGGTGCCGGGCGGCAGGTCGGCCACGGCCAGATCCAGCTCGTAGCGGCGCTCCCACTCGTAGAAGCGCTCGGCTGCGGCCTGGCCGGCGGCGTCGGCGTCGTAAGCCAGGACCACCCGCCGGGCGAAGTTCTTGAACACCCGCACGTGGTCGTCGGACAGGGCCGTCCCGCAGGTGGCGACCGCCGACTTCAAGCCGGCCCGGGCCAGGCCGATGACATCGGTGTAGCCCTCACAGACGATCACCTCCCCCGTCTCCACCACCGCCGCCTTGGCCCAGTTCAGCCCGTAGAGCACCCGGCTCTTGGAGTACAGCGGCGTCTCCGGCGAGTTGCGGTACTTGGGGCCCTGTTCCCCGCTGCCGCTCGGGCTCTGGCCCCCGCTCCGGGAGCCGCTCGGGCTCTGGCCCCCCTCCAGGCGGCGGCCGCCGAAGGCCACCGGGTCGCCCCGGACGTCGAAGATGGGGAACAGCACCCGTCCCCGGAAGAAGTCCTGCTGGCGGTTGCGCTTGTTGATCAGGCCCAGGCCGGTGTCCCGGAGCACGTCGTCGGGCACCTTCAGGTACCGGCTGAGCTGGTCCCAGTCGTCCGGCGCCCACCCCAGCCGATAGGCCCGGACCACCTCGCCGTCGTACCGCCGCGACCGCAGGTAGTTGCGGGCCGCAGCGCCGTCGGGGCCGGACAGCAGGCGCTGGTGGTACCACTCCACCGCCTTCGACATGACCTCCACCAGCCGGGCCCGGCGCTGGCGCTCGGCCGACACCGCGGCGGTGTCGTGGCGGACCTGGATGCCGGCCCGGGCGCCCAGGCGCTCCACCGCGTCGGCGAAGTCCAGGTGCTCGACCTCCCGGACGAAGGTGATCACGTCGCCCCCCGCCCCGCAGCCGAAGCAGTAGTAGAGGCCCTCCTCGGCGTTGATGGAGAACGACGGGGTCTTCTCGGCGTGGAACGGGCACAGCCCCTGCCACTTGCGGCCCACCCGCTTGAGGGCGATGTGCTCCCCGGCCACGGCCACGAAGTCGGTGGCCGCCCGCACCCGCTCGATGTCCTCGGCCAGGATCCCCATGCCAGGCCGACCGTAGCGGCCCCTCCCAGCGACCGCGTCCCCGTCCGTTCTGGCTGCAGTTGTGCGCGTCCACGCGCCTAACTGCAGCCGGAACGGCGGTTTCAGCCCCTGGCGCCCCCGGTGAAGTTCCACGACCGCAGGTGCAGGGTCGGGACGTGGTAGCTGCCGTCGAAGAGGCGGGCGTCGTCGCCCACCCCGGCCACGTTGCCGGGCGCCAGCGCGTCGACGTAGGACTGGGTGAAGCGCAGGTTGGGCACCCCGCCGACGACCCGGCCGCCCTCGATGAGGAAGGTCCCGTTGCGGGTGAGGCCGGTGACGACCTGGGTCTTGGGGTCGAGGATGCGGGTGTACCAGAACTCCGTCACCAGCAGTCCCCGCTCCACCGAGGCGATCAGCTCCTCCGGCGACCGCTCCCCCGGCGCCACGAACAGGTTGGTGGCGACGCCACCGCCGTCGCCGCCGAAGCCGTGCCCGGTGCTGACGGTCCCCGCCCCCGCCTTGGCCGCCGTCTTGCGGTCGTGGCAGAGGGCGACTGGCACCCCGTCACGCACCAGGTCGAGCCGCCGCTTGGGCGTGCCCTCGCCGTCGAAGCCCCGGCTGATGGCCCGGAGGTCGGTGGCGTCGTCCCACAGGGTGATCGCCGGGTCGAGCTGCGCCTCCCCCAGGGCGACGAACGACCGGCCCTCCTCGGCGGTGCGGGCATTGAACCCGTCGCGCAGGAACTCCAACATGTTGGCCAGGCAGGACGGTTCCAACACCACCTCGTACCGGCCCGGCTCCAACTCCAACAGATCGTCGCCCCGCCGGGCCTTGTCGGCCGCCGCCCGCCCCGCCGCAGCCCCGTCGATGTCGGACAGCCGGCTCGAGCTCTGCCACCCCCGCCCGTCCGACGTGGCCGTGCGGTGGATCGCCTCGATGGTCGCCGAGCTGGACCGGCCCTCCAGGCGCTGGCCGGCGGAGTTGGCGAAGGCCGAGTGCGAGCCGTTCGAGTCGCAATAGCCGGCTCCCCGCAGATCCGGGCCGGCCTCGACGAAACGGCGCACCACCTGGGCCCGCAGCGCGGGGTCGGCCAGGTGGGTGGCCTCGTCGTAGGAGCGGACCTCAGGCGCGGTCGCCGGCGGGGCCAGGCCCGGCCATTCGGGGTCGACGGCGCGCATCCCGGCCGCGGCGAGCGTGCGTTCGACCAGCTGCTCCAGCCCTCCGGCGCCCGGCCGGTCGGTGCCGGCCGCGGCCAGCCGGCCGCCGACCGAGACCCGTACCCGGGCGTGGACGAAGTCCTCGGCCACGTTCTGGTGGATGGAGGAGTTGGCGAAGCGGGTGAGGGCGGACCGCCCGGTCGAGCAGGACGCCTCGGCCTCGGCCCGGTCCCCGACCAGCTCCACCAGCCGATCACAGATGTCGAGTGGCTCGACGATCATCGGCCCTTCACGCCCACCCGGACGCCCCGGAAGCGGCCGGGCACCGAGGGATGGCCGGTGTGGCCGAACTGGGTGGGCTGGCCCTTGCCGCAGTTGGGCGTGCCCCAGAAGATCCACTCGTCGGGCCCGCCCAGCATGTCGAGCGACGCCCAGAACTGCGGCGTGATCCCCGTGTACGTGGGGTTCCGCAGCAGCCGGCCGAGGGTGCCGCCCTTCACCTCCCGCCCGACCTCGCACCCGAACTGGAAGTTGAGGCGCTTGTCGTCGATCGACCACGACCTGTTGGTCTCCATGTAGATCCCGTCGTCGGTGGCGGCGACCATCTCCTCCAGCGACGACTCCCCCGGCAGCAGGCCGACGTTGGTCATGCGCACCATGGGCAGGCGATTCCAGCCGTCGCCCCGCACCATGCCTCCCGCAGGGAGGCCCGCCACCTGGGCGGAATCCCGCCCCGACAGCACGCCCACCCAGACACCGTCCTTCACGATGTCGACCCGCTGGGCCGGCGTGCCCTCATCGTCGTAGCCGAAGCTGCCGAGCGCGCCGGGCAGGGTGGCGTCGGCGGTGATGTTCATGAGCGGCGAGCCGTACCGGAACGTGCCGAGGGTGGACAGGTCCAGGAACGACGTGCCCGCGAAGGCCGCCTCCCACCCCAGGATGCGATCGAGCTCGATGGCGTGGCCCACCGACTCGTGTATTTGCAGGGCCAGCTGCTCCCGGCCCAGGATGAGGTCGGTCACCCCCGACGGGCACTCGGGCGCCGACAGGAGCTCGACCGCCTCCTCGGCGATGCGCCGGGCGTTGCCGGGGAGGTCGGCCGCTCGTACCATCTCGTACCCGCGCGTCCCCCAGGTGCCGCCGATGCCGCCGTAGCTCCGGCGCTGGGTCTCCGCCTCCCCCACCGCGGTGGCCTCCATGGACGTCCCACACTCAACGAGATGCTGCGAGATGCGGTGTCCCTGGGACGACACGAACCACTTCCGGGTGTCCCAGCCGTGCATGTGGGCCGACGCCACCCCCACGCCGGCCACCGCTTTCATGGTGGCGGTGACGTCGACGAGCAGGTCCCCCCGCTCCGACAGCGAAACCTCGAAGGGGTGCTGCTGCCAGCCCGAGTCCCAGTGGGCCTGGACGACGCCCACGTCGGCCAGGCTCACCGGCGGTCCGGCGACCACCGCGGAGGCCTTGGCGATGGCCGCCGCCTGCTCGCCGGCGCGGGTGGCATCGGCGACCGCCGGGTCGGGCGTGGCGAAGAAGCCCCACGACGAGCCGATCAGGGCCCGGACACCCACGCCCGCCGACTCGTTCTGCGACAGCCGCTCGAGCACTCCGTTGCGCGCCGCCAGCCCCTCGGTGGCCGTCTCCATGGCCCGGGCGTCGGCGTACGTCGCCCCCGCCGCCAGCGCCCCCTCGACCGCGGCCTGGGCCAGATCGAACACTCAACCCTCCCGTTCTTTTCGCGCTGAAGGCCCTGGAGCGGCCCTCAGCGCGACAAGAACCGGCGAGGTCACCGGCGGTTGAGGATGGCCTGGGCCGCGGAGAGGCGGGCGATCGGCACCCGGAAGGGCGAGCACGACACGTAGTCGAGGCCGGCCTCGGTGAACAGGGTGATCGACTCGGGGTCGCCGCCGTGCTCGCCGCAGACTCCCAGCTTCAGCCCGGGCTTGGCCGCCCGGCCCCGCTCGGCCGCCAGCTTGACCAGCTCGCCTACGCCGGCGGCGTCGATGGTCTCGAAGGGGTTGCGGGGGAGCAGGCCCTGGCCCAGGTAGGCGGGCATGAGCCGGCTCTCGACGTCGTCCCGGCTGAAGCCGAACGTCATCTGGGTCAGGTCGTTGGTGCCGAAGGAGAAGAAGTCGGCCTCCTCGGCGATGTCCCCGGCCCGCAGGGCGGCCCGCGGTGTCTCGATCATGGTTCCGATGGTGACCTCCACACCAGAGGAGACGCCCGAGACCGCTCCTTCCACCCACCCCCGCGCCAGCGCCATCTCCTCACGACCCACGGTCAGGGGGATCATGATCTCGACGATCGGCCGGCCCCCGGCCGCCACCCGCTCGGCGGCCGCCTCCATGAGGGCCCGGACCTGCATGGCGTACAGCCCCGGCTTGATGACGCCCAGACGGACGCCGCGCACGCCGAGCATGGGGTTGAACTCGTGCCACGCCTCGGCCGCCTTGAGCAGCTTGCGCTCCTCGTCGGTCAGCCCGGCCGGCTTCGAGGCCCTGATCAGCAGCTCCTCGGTGCGGGGCAGGAACTCGTGCAGCGGCGGGTCGAGGAGGCGGATGGTGACGGGCAGGCCGTCCATGGCCTCCAGCACCTCGTAGAAGTCGGCCTTCTGGGCGACGCGCAGCTCCTCGAGCGCGGCGGTCTCCTCCTCCGCTGTCTCGGCCATGATCATGCGCCGGACGATGGGCAGGCGGTCCTCGGCCAGGAACATGTGCTCGGTCCGGCACAGGCCGATGCCCTCGGCCCCGAACCGGCGGGCGTTGGCTGCGTCGGCCCCGGTGTCGGCGTTGGCCCGGACCGCCATCTTCCCGGCCCGCACGTCGTCGGCCCAGGCCAGGACGGTCTCGAACTCGGCGGGCGGCTCGGCCACCGTCACCTCCACCGCGCCGAGCATGACCCGGCCGGTCGAGCCGTCGACGGAGATGAAGTCGCCCTCGTGCACGGTGACGCCGCCGGCCTCGAAGCTCGTACCTCTTATATGCACGGCGTCGGCGCCGACCACGGCGGGCGTGCCCCAGCCCCGGGCCACCACGGCGGCGTGGCTGACCAGCCCGCCCCGCGAGGTGAGGATGCCCTTGGCCACGATCATGCCGTGGACGTCCTCGGGCGACGTCTCGGTGCGGACCAGGATCACGTGCTCGCCCCGCTCGGCGGCCTCGGCCGCGTCATCGGCGGTGAAATAGGCCTTGCCGACCCCCGCTCCCGGCGATGCGGCCAGCCCGGTGGCGATGACCTGGACGTCGCCCCCGCCCACCTGGGGGTGCAGGACCTGCTCCAGGTGCTCGGCCGTCACCCGCTGGACCGCCTCCTCGTGAGAGAGCCGGGTGCGCTCGTCGGTGGTCATGTCGACGGCCATGCGCAGCGCGGCCACCCCGCCCCGCTTGCCCACCCGGGTCTGCAGCATCCAGAGCTTGCCGCCGTCGATGGTGAACTCGGTGTCGCACATGTCGCGGTAGTGGCGCTCGAGGCGGTCGAAGATGCCCAGGAGCTGGTCGTAGATGGGCGGGAACAGCCGCTGCATCTCCTCCAACTTGAGGGTGTTGCGGATGCCGGCGACCACGTCCTCGCCCTGGGCGTTGACCAGAAAGTCCCCGTAGGCGCCGGCCGCGCCGGTGGCCGGGTCACGGGTGAAGCCGACGCCGGTGCCGGAGTTGTCGTCCCGGTTGCCGAACACCATGGCCTGCACGTTCACCGCGGTGCCGAGGTCGTGGGAGATGCGCTCCTTGACCCGGTAGGCCACGGCGCGGGCGCCGCCCCAGGACCGGAAGACGGCCTCGATGGCGCCCCGGAGCTGTTCGGCGGGCTCCTGCGGGAAGGCCTCGCCGGTGTGCTTGGCCACGATGGCCTTGTAGTCCTCGACCAGGTCGGCGAGGACGGTGGCGGGGATGTCGGCGTCGCTCAGCGACCCCGACCCGTCCTTGGCCGCCTCGAAGCGCTCCTCGAACTCCTCGCCGGGCACACCCAGCACGATGCGGCCGTACATGGACACGAAGCGCCGGTAGCTGTCGTAGGCGAAGCGCTCGTCGTTGGTCTGCTCGGCCAGGCCCTGCACCGACGCGTCGTTCAGGCCCAGGTTGAGGACGGTGTCCATCATGCCGGGCATGGAGAACTTGGCCCCCGACCGCACGCTGACCAGCAGCGGGTCGTTGGCGTCGCCCAGGCGCTTGCCCATCGACGCCTCCAGCTCGACGAGCTGGGCGGCCACCTCGTCGGTCAGTCCCCCCGGCCAGCCGCCGCCCAGGTAGTCCCGGCAGGCGTCGGTGGTGATGGTGAAGCCGTGGGGCACCGGGAGGCCCAGCACCGACGTCATCTCCGCCAGGTTGGCCCCCTTGCCACCGAGCAGATCCTTCATGCTCATGGGCGGCTGCGTGTGCGGGTGGTCAAAGGCGTAGACGTAGGTCACAAGCTCTCCTGGACGCGGCGGAACAAGACTCCAGCGTAGTTGGACCGTCCTGATCGCCCGCCGGTTACGCCAGGCGCCCCCGCAGCTCGTCGACCAGGTTGTCGATCGGGACCCTGACCTGCTCCAGGCTGTCCCGGTCGCGGATCGTAACCGCCCGGTCCTCCAGGCTGTCGAAGTCGATCGTCACGCAGAAGGGCGTGCCGATCTCGTCCTGGCGGCGGTAGCGGCGGCCGATGGCCTGGGTCTCGTCGTACTCGCACATGAAGTGCGGCTGCACCAGCTTCAAAACCTCGCGCGCCGTGGGCGTGAGGGTGTCCTTCTTCGACAGCGGCAGGACGGCCACCTTGTACGGGGCCAGCTTCCTGTGCAGGCGGAGCACCGTGCGCTTCTCGCCGTTGACCTCGTCCTCGTCGTAGGCGGCGAGCAGGAACGCCATCATGCTGCGGCCCACGCCGGCGGCCGGCTCGATCACGTGCGGGGTGTAGCGCTCGCCGCTGGCCTGGTCGAAGTACTCCAGCCGCTCGCCGCTGAACGTGGCGTGCTGGGTCAGGTCGTAGTCGCCCCGGTCGGCGATGCCCTCCAGCTCGCCCCAGCCCCACGGGTAGTCGAACTCCACGTCGGAGGTGGCCGTCGAGTAGTGGGACAGCTCCTCCTTCTCGTGCGGGCGCAGACGGAGCTTGTCGGCGGGGATGCCCAGGTCGACGTACCAGCGCAGCCGCTCCTCGGTCCAGTACCCGAACCACTTCTCGCTCTCGCCGGGCGGCACGAAGAACTCCATCTCCATCTGCTCGAACTCACGGGTGCGGAAGATGAAGTTGCCGGGCGTGATCTCGTTGCGGAACGACTTGCCCTGCTGGGCGATGCCGAACGGCGGCTTCTTCCGGCTGGTCTGCAGCACGTTGGCGAAGTTGACGAAGATCCCCTGGGCCGTCTCCGGGCGCAGGTAGGCGGTGGCGCCCTCGTCCTCCACCGGGCCGACGTGGGTCTTGAACATCAGGTGGAACGGCCGGGCCTCGGTGAGGTCCTTCGACCCGCAGTTCGGGCACGTGTCCTCTATTTGGTCGGCCCGCCAGCGCTCCTTGCACTTCCGGCAGTCCACCAGGGGGTCGGTGAAGGTGGCCAGGTGGCCCGACGCCTCCCACACCCGGGGGGCCATGAGGATGGCGGCGTCGAGGCCGACGATGTCGTCGCGCTCCTGGACCATGGCCCGCCACCACGCCTCCATGACGTTGCGCTTGAGCAGCACGCCGAGGGGCCCGTAGTCCCAGGTCGACCGGAACCCGCCGTAGATCTCACTCGACGGGAACACGAAACCCCTGCGCTTGCAGAGGTTGACGACGGCTTCGGTGAGGTCGGGCACGGCGTCGAGCGTAGTGGCCGTCGTCATGCCGCCCTCCGGAGTAACACGGCGGCCGCGGCCACCACGCCGTCCCCGTCCTCGGGCGCGGCCCGCAGTAGGCGCCATCCCGCCGCCTCGATCCGGTTCCCCCGGACTCGGTCGCTGCGGAACGGCGCTCGCCCCGCGTGCCACCGGAACCCGTCGAGCTGGATGGCCACCCGGTCCTCGGGATAGGCCAGGTCGACCCGAGCCACGAACGTGGGCCCGACCCGGATCTCGTGCTGCCGCACCGGCGTTGGCAGCCCGGCCGCCAGTAGCTGGCGGACGATCCGCATCTCGGCCACCCCGTCGGGCAGGGGGCCCGGCCGCCAGGCGTCGAGCACCGCCCGCAGCGCCGCTGTGCCCCGCGGGCCGGGCGGCGGCGTGGGCTCGTCCAGCCGGCACAGGCGCCGGCACAACACGTCGTCGACCGCCTCCTCCAGCCGCGCCCCGCTCACCACCGCCGCCAGGTCGACGACCGTCCGCGCCGGCCGCGTGACGGGGATCCCGTCGCGGACGCGCGGGAAACGTCGGGCGACCGGTGCACCCGGGCCAGTCCGTGCCGGCTGCTTCGCCCCACCGGCGCCGTGAGCTCCAGCGGCCCGGGCCGGAAGCTGGCGACGCCCCACAGCACTGCGGCCGACCGGTGCGACACCACCGCCCCGGCCCGCTCACCAGGCATGCCGCCAGCGCCCGCTTCCTCCACGTGACCGGCACCCCGGCGACCCTGTACAGGCCCGGGCACACCCGCACCCATCGCCCCGCAGCTACCCGGTGGCGGATCATTGCGTCGGTGGCACCGACGCCCTCGGCCTGCGACCGGAGAAGCAGCCCGCGCTGCCGGGCGGCGATCACTGCGATGG
>JALYYN010000602.1 GCA_030946525.1 Actinomycetota bacterium
ACGTCGCCGCGGTGCGTGGTGTCGACCTGTCGGTCGACGCTGGGCGCGTCCTCGGCGTCGTGGGCGAGTCGGGCTCGGGAAAGACCGTGGCCATGCTCGCCGTGCTCGGACTGCTCCCGTCGACGGCCCGGGTCACCGGCTCCGTCCGCTTCGAGGGCCGCGAGCTGCTGGGGCTGGCGCCGCGGGACCTGCGCAAGCTGCGCGGCGCCCGCATCGGCATGATCTTCCAGGACCCCAAGACCTCGCTCAACCCGGTGCAGACCATCGGCCACCAGATCGTCGAGGGGATCCGGATCCACCATCCCGAGGTCGGTCGCAAGGAGGCGGCCCGGCGCGCCGTGGAGCTCCTCTCCCTGGTCGGCATCCCCGAGCCCGATCGCCGGGCCCGCGACTATCCCCACCAGTTCTCGGGAGGCATGTGCCAGCGGGCCATGATCGCCATGGCCGTCGCCAATGATCCGGTCGTGCTGGTCGCAGACGAACCGACCACCGCGCTCGACGTCACCATCCAGGCCCAGATCCTCGACCTCCTGCGGACCATCCGACGGGAGCGGGACGTCGCCGTCGTGCTCATCAGCCATGACCTCGGGGTGGTGGCCGGCACGGCTGACGACGTGGCGGTCATGTACGCCGGACGGGTGGTCGAGCGGGGACCGGTCGACGACGTCTACGAGCGGCCCCGCCACCCCTATACCCAGGGCCTCCTGGCGTCGATCCCGCGCCTGACCGACGACGCCCGGGGCCCGCTCCGTTCGATCGGAGGGGGCGCCCCGTCCCTCCTGCGGTTGCCGGGCGGTTGCGCGTTCCATCCCCGCTGCCCGCACGAGCGGCCGGACTGCCGGGTCGACGATCCCCGCCTGCGTGTCCTGGGCGCGGTCCGGGTCGCCTGCCACCACGCCGAGGACCTGAGCCCGCTGCCGGTGACGCCGGCCCCACCGGAATGAACACCACTACCCCGGTCCTGTCGGTACGCGACCTGGTCAAGGAGTTCCCGGCGCGAGGCGGTGGCAGGGTCCACGCTGTCTCGGGCGTGTCCTTCGACCTGTTCGAGGGTGAGACGCTCGGGCTGGTGGGTGAGTCCGGCTGTGGCAAGTCGACCACCGCCCGCTGCGTGGTCCGCCTCATCGAGCCGACCTCGGGCCAGGTGCTGTTCCGGGGCACCGACGTGCTGGGCCTGGGCCGCAGGGACCTCCGCGCGCTGCGGGCCGACCTGCAGATCGTCTTCCAGGACCCGTTCGCCTCCCTCAACCCGCGCATGCAGGTCTGGTCGATCGTGGCCGAGCCGCTCATCGTCCACGGCATGTCGACCAAGGCGGCGCGGGCCCGTGCCGGTGAGCTGCTGGAGCTGGTCCGGCTGCGGCCGGAGCACGCCGGGCGTTACCCGCACGAGTTCTCCGGCGGCCAGCGCCAGCGCATCGGCGTGGCCCGGGCGGTGGCCCTCGAGCCCGACGTCCTGGTCCTCGACGAGCCCGTATCCGCCCTCGACGTCAGCATCCAGGCCGGCGTGCTGAACCTGCTCGAGGAGCTTCGGGCCACGCTCGACCTGTCCTACCTGTTCATCGCCCACGACCTGTCGGTCGTTCGCCACATCTCGGACCGGGTGGCGGTGATGTACCTGGGCCGGATCGTCGAGACCGGAAGCCGCAACGAGCTGTACGGCCGCCCCTCACACCCGTACACCCAGGCTCTCCTGTCCGCGGTCCCCATCCCGCAGCCGGCCGCCGAGCGACGGAGGAAGCGCATCGTGCTGGAGGGTGATCTCCCCAGCCCGCTCGCCCCGCCGTCCGGATGCCGCTTCCGGACGCGCTGTTGGAAGGCGAAGGAAATCTGCGCCGAGGAGGAGCCGGCCCTTGTCGACCGCGGCCAGGGCCATCCGGTGGCGTGCCACTTCGCCGAGGAGGTGCCGGTCGTCCCGTGAACGCCGCAGCCCGCCGGGGTCGGCCGAGCCCGATGCGCAGCTTCGATCCCCACCGGGTCGGCGCGCTGGAGTGCCGGGCGTGGGTGACGTACTACCGCCGTGAGTGGGTCGGCCTGCTGGTGGCGTCGGTGGGTCTGGTGCACGCCGGCTTCCGCATGAGCTGGTCCCGCACGCTTCGGGGGGCGTGGCTGGTCCTGCGGGCCAACCAGTTGTGGGCGCCGCCGGTCGACAACGATCCCGACGGTGCCCGTCGCTGCATGGAGCGCTTCTACCGGCTGGTCGCCGAGGACTCCGGCGAGACAGTGGACACCGCCGAGGCGGCCCGGCTGGAGGTCGACTGGTGGCGGGCCCATCGCCTGGTCCAGCACGGCGGGGAGGACGGGGCCGCCGACCGCCACCAGGAGCTGGTCGACGCCCTCGTGCGCCTGTACGCCTACACCTATCGCGCCGCGCCGGGAGAGGTGGAGCCGGCGGCCGCCCTCCGTGCCGAGGCCATGGACGTCTCCGACCGCTGGGTCGCCGAGGGCTGCGACCCGGACAGCCCCCTGGTCGGCGAGGAGCGGGCCCTGCTGGTGCGCTCGTACGCCGCGCTCCTGTCGGCCGTGCACCGCCCGCCCCCGTAGCCTGACGGGGTGGCCGTGCGCTTCGTGATCCTCGGAGGTGGGCCGGCCGGGAACCAGGCCGCGACCAACGCTGCCCGGCTGGGGGCCCAGGTCACCCTGGTCGAGCGCGACGTGGTCGGGGGGGCCGCCCACCTGTGGGACTGCATCCCGTCCAAGGCCATGATCGCCACCGGCGCGGCGATGTCCTTCGTCGAGCAGGCGGGGGGCATGGGCCTGACCCACCTTGAGGCCGACCTCGACGTCGACGGCCTGAAGCGGCGGATCACCGGCATCGAGGACCGGCTGCGAGGCTCGGTGGAGAGCCTGCTGGCCGACCAGGGCGTCCGCCTGCTCCGGGGCAGCGGTCGCCTGACCGGCGCCCACTCGGTCGCCGTCGACACCGCCGACGGGACCGAAGAGCTCGACGCCGACGCCACCCTCGTCGCCACCGGCAGCCGACCCCGCATCCCGGAATGGTGCCGGCCCGACGGGGACCGCATTCTCACGACCCGCCAGGCCTACCCGCCACCGGCGATGCCGGAGCACCTGGTGGTCATCGGCTCCGGGGTGACCGGCGTGGAGTTCGTGCACATGTTCGCCTCGTTCGGGTCGAAGGTGACCCTGGTCGTGAGCCGCCAGCAGGTGCTGCCCCAGAAGGATCCCGAGGTGGCGGCCGCCCTGGAGGACGAGTTCCTGCGCCGGGGGGTCCGTCTGCTGATCGGCGCCCGGGCGGTGGGGATCGACCGGGAAGAGGACGGGATCGCAGTGCGCTGCGACGACGGGCGGGTGGCCCGGGGCAGCCACGTCCTGCTGGCCATCGGGTCGGTGCCGAACTCGGACGGGCTCGGCCTGGAGGAGGCGGGGGTCGAGGTCGACGGCCGTGGCTACGTACCGGTCAACCAGCACTGCCAGACCAACCTGGCCCACGTCTACGCGGCCGGCGACGTCTCGGGGCGGCTCCCGCTCTCCTCCGTGGCCGCCATGCAGGGCCGCAAGATCGCCGACCACGTGATGGGCCTGCAGGCCCGCGACCACCGCCACGTCGACTACGACAAGGCGCCCCAGGCCGTCTTCACCGAACCCGAGATCGCCGAGGTCGGCGTGGCCGAGTCCGAGGCGTTCGCCAGCGGTCGCAAGATCAGGGTCACCAAGGTGCCCTTCTCGGCCAGCGCCAAGGCCCTCATCAACCACGAGACCCGCGGTTTCGTGAAGATCGTGTCCGACCCGGCCACCGGCATCGTCCTGGGCGGCTCGATCGTCGGCCGCCACGCCGCCGAGCTCATCTCCGTCATCGCCCTGGCCGTGAACTGCAACCTACGGGTGGTGGACGTCGTCGACAGCCTGCTCGTCCACCCGTCGCTGGCCGAGGTCCTCTCCGAGGCCGCCGAGTAGCGGCGGCGGCTCACCCGAACCGGTGACGCTCAGCGGGCTCCAGCGCCGCCAACCGTCACCGGTTGCGAGGACGCGACGAGGCGCGCTCAGCCGATGAGGAACAGGATGTCGCCGGCGCCGACGGTGTCGCCGGCGGCGACCCGGACCTCGGTCACCGTTCCCGCCCGTTCGGCGTCGACCTGGTTCTCCATCTTCATGGCCTCGAGCACGCACATGGCCTGGCCGGCGTCGACCGTGTCGCCCACGGCCACGAGCACCTCGATGATCGTCCCCTGCATGGGGGCGGCGACCCGCCCCGGCCCGGCCGCGGCCGAAGCCCCGCGAGTCGTCGTTGATGAGGGCCTTGGCGTTGGCCGAGAAGGGCACCTTGGTCACCCTGATCTTGCGACCGCTGGCGAA
>JALYYN010000009.1 GCA_030946525.1 Actinomycetota bacterium
GTGAACCGCATGCGGGCCCGGACCATCCTCGGCACCGAGGCGGCCGGACTGGGCCCCGAGGACCTGTTCCGACCCGTGCTCGACCCCGCCGACTCCGACTCGGGCCAGCTCGACTCGGTCGTGGAGATGCTCACCTGGGGCGGGCGCGACATCCGTCATTCGGTGGCCATGACCATCCCGGAGGCATGGGAGGGCGAGCGCGACCTCGATCCCGCCGTCCGCGGCTTCTATCGCTACCACGCCTCGCTCATGGAGCCATGGGACGGTCCCGCCGGCGTCATCTTCACCGACGGCCTCACCATCGGGGCCGCCCTCGACCGCAACGGCCTGCGTCCCCTCCGCTACGCCATCAGCGACGACGGAATGGTGTCGTGCTGCTCGGAGGCGGGAGCCATCGACCTGGGCACCCGGGGGCCGGGAACCATCACCCGGGGACGCCTCGGGCCCGGGCAGATGCTGTTCGTCGACCCCGCCCACGGCGTGGTCGACGATGCCGGCTGCAAGCAGCACCTGGCCGCGACCAGGCCGTACGCCAAGTGGGCGGCCGACGGGTTGCGTGATGTGAGCCGGGGCCGGCCCATCGAACAGACGCCCGATCCCGACCTCCTCGAGCGACGCCAGGCCATGTTCGGCTACAGCCGCGAGGAGCTGGCCATGGTGCTGCGCTACATGGCCACCGAGGCCAAGGAACCCACGTACTCGATGGGAGACGACTCGCCGCTGCCGCACCTGGCCGGTCGCCCGCGGCCCGTGCACCACTACCTCAAGCAACGTTTCGCCCAGGTCACCAACCCGCCCATCGACCACCTCCGCGAGCGCCTGGTGATGAGCCTGCGGACCCTGCTCGGGCCCCGCCAGCCCATCCTGACCGAGGGCCCCCACGCCTCTCCCCTCCTGGTCATGAAGTCGTTCTTCCTGTACCCCTCCGCGGTCGTCGGCCTCCTCACCGACGACAACAGCCCCTTCCCGTGCGCCCATCTCGACGCCACCTTTCCGGTCGACGACGGGCCGGACGGGCTGCGCATGGCCGTCGCGCGCCTGTGCGACGAAGCCGAGCGCCTGGTCGCCGGGGGCGCCGGCATCGTGATCATCGACGACGGGGGCGTGGGCTCGGACCGGGCGCCGGTCCCCGCCCTGCTCGCCACCGGCGCCGTCCACCACCGTCTGGTCGGCCGGGGCCTGCGGTCGAACACCAGCCTGGTCGTCTCGGCCGACGACGCCCGGGACATCCACTACGTCGCCTGCCTGCTCGGCTACGGCGCCGACGCCGTCTGCCCGGGCCTGGCCCTGGAGACCGTCGCCTACGAGGCCGACCAGAACACCGACTCCGAGCTGTCGGGGCCCGAGGCCCAGCACCGGCTGCAGGCGGCCTTCGAGGACGGCGTGCTGAAGGTGATGTCGAAGATGGGCATCTCCACCGTCGACTCGTACCGCGGCGCCCAGATCTTCGAGGTCATGGGGCTCGGCCCCGAGGTGGTCGACGTCTGCCTGGTCGGGACCCCCTCGGTGGTGGGCGGCGTGGGTTGGGCCGAGCTGGGCGACGACGTTCTGTCCCGCCACGGTGAGGGGCGCACGGTGGAGGGCGGGTATTACCGACCCCTCAAGAACAAGGGCGAGTTCCACACCCACAACGACCCCGTGGTCAAGGCCCTCAACGAGATGAAGGCCGCCCACCTGCTCCAGGCCGCCATCCGCGATGGCAGCGACGACACCTACACCCGCTTCGCCGAACTGGTGAACAGCCGCCCGCCCACCGAGCTGCACGACCTGCTGGAGCTCGTCCCCGCCGGGCCGCCGGTCGCCTTGGACGAAGTGGAACCCGTCGAGTCGATCGTCACGCGGTTCTCGACGGGGGCCATGTCGCACGGGGCACTCAGCCGTGAGGCTCACGAGACGCTGACCATGGCCATGAACCTGATCGGCGGGAAGTCGAACTGCGGCGAGGGCGGCGAGAGCCACGCACGCTTCGTCACCCGTGGCCAGCCGACCGGCGACAAGAACAGCCGCATCAAGCAGATCGCCTCCGGCCGCTTCGGGGTGACCGCGGAGTACTGCGCCTTCGCCGACGAGCTGAACATCAAGATGGCCCAGGGCTCCAAGCCGGGCGAGGGCGGGCAGATCCCCGGCAACAAGGTCTCCGAGGAGATCGCCGCCCTCCGCCACACCCAGCCCGGCATCGGCCTCATCTCACCTCCACCCCACCACGACATCTACTCCATCGAGGACCTGGCCCAGCTCATCTACGACCTGAAGCAGGTCAACCGGCTGGCCGACGTGTCGGTGAAGCTGGTGGCCGAGGACAACGTCGGCACCATCGCCGCCGGCGTGGCCAAGGCACTGGCCGAGGTGATCCACATCTCCGGGGCCAACGGCGGCACGGGCGCGTCGCCCCTCGGCTCCATCAAGCACGCCGGCCTGCCCTGGGAGCTGGGCCTGGCCGAGACCCAGCAGGCCCTCATGGACAACGGCCTGCGGGACCGGGTCCGGGTCCGGGTCGACGGCGGGCTGATGACCGGGCGCGACGTGCTCGTCGCCGCCCTGCTCGGCGCGGACGAATACTCCTTCGGGACCGCGGCCATGATCGCCGAGGGGTGCATCATGCTGCGGGCCTGCCACAAGGACACCTGCACCACCGGCATCGCCACCCAGCGCCCGCACCTGCGGGCCAAGTTCGCCGGCACCCCCGAAGGCGTGGCCGCCTACATGCTGTTCATCGCCGACGAGCTGCGCCGGGAGCTGGCCGCCCTCGGGCTGCGGACCATGGACGAGGCGGTCGGGCGGGTCGAATGCCTGCGCCAGCGGACCATCGGCGACCCCCGTCCCGACAGCATGGATCTCTCGCCGCTCATCGCCCCGCCGGAGGACCCTGCGGCACCCCGCTGCTTCGTCCGGCGCGTCGCCATCCAGCGGCCCCGCTCGGAGCTGGGCGACCGTCTCGAGGCCGACGCCTACCGGGCCGTCTGGGACGGCGAGGACATCGAGCTGGCCTACCCGATCGTCAACGCCGACCGCACCATCGGGGCGGCACTGTCCGGCGCTCTGGCTCTCGAGTTCGGCTCCACTCCTCCGCCCGGTACCGCCGTGGTCCGCTTCACCGGCTCGGCCGGCCAGAGCTTCGGCGCCTTCCTCGGCCACGGCATCGAGTTCGAGCTGACCGGCGAGGCCAACGACTACGTCGGCAAGGCCATGTCCGGCGGTCGGATCGTCGTCCGGCCGTCCCCGAACACCTTCGTCTCGTCGCACGCAGCAGGCATCTCCGCCACCGAGCCCGGCGACAACCCGGTGCTGGCCGGCAACACCTGCCTGTACGGCGCCACCGGCGGCGAGCTGTACATCGCCGGGTCGGCGGGTGAGCGCTTCGCGGTGCGCAACTCGGGGGCCAACACCGTGGTCGAGGGCGTGGGCGACCACGCCTGTGAGTACATGACGGGCGGGACCGTGGTCATCCTGGGCCCCCTCGGCTACAACCTGGGCGCGGGCATGACCGGCGGCCAGGCCTACGTGTGGGATCCGGAGTCCCAGCTCACCGCCCGGCTCAACACCGCCCTGGTCGACGCGGCCCGCCCCGACGCCGAGGCCAGCGAGGAGCTCCGGTGGCTGCTCGAGCGCCACCAGGAGCTGACCGGCTCCGCCCACGCCCGGCGGCTGCTCGAGGACTGGACGAACACCGTCGCCCACTTCTGGCTGGTCGCGCCGGTCGACCACATCCGGCGCATGGAGGCCCAGCAGGCGACGCGGGTGGCAGCCAGCGCCTGAGAAGGGTAAAGAAGGGAAATGGCAACGGATCCCGGTGGATCGAGCAGCCCGGCGGCCTTCGCCGAGATGGCCCGGTCGCTGCTGGCCGAGGAGGATGTGCAGAAGACCCTCCAGCGGATCGTGGAGCTGGCCGTCGAGACCATCGGCGGGTGCGATCACGCGGGGGTCACCATCCTGCACGGCGGAACGTTCTCGACACCGGCGTTCACCGACGCCGTACCGGTCGCAGTGGACGCCATCCAGTACGAGACCGGCGAGGGCCCGTGCGTCGACGCCATCCGCGACCACGAGGTCTTCCGGACCGGTGACCTGGGTCATGAGGCGCGCTGGCCGGCGTTCTCGGCGCGGGCCCAGCGGGAGACCGGTGTGACCAGCATGATGGGTTTCCGGCTGTTCATCGCCGGCGACACCCTCGGCGCGCTGAACCTGTTCTCCAAGGCCCCTGACGCGTTCGACGACGCAGCCAGTGCCGCCGGCTCGGTGTTCGCAGCCCACGCCGCCATCGCCCTGTCCACCGCCCTCCACGACGAGCAGATGAACCAGGCGCTGGAGTCGCGCGACATCATCGGTCAGGCCAAGGGCATCCTGATGGCCAAGGAGGGTGTGACCGCCGATCAGGCCTTCGACATGCTGCGCCGGGCATCCCAGCGCCTCAACATGAAGTTGCGCGCCGTGGCCGAGGACATCGCACGGACGGGCGTGACCCCGCGATCGGCGCCGTCCTCACCCCCGCCGGTGGTACCCGAGGGCGACGCGCTCCGCGGCTGACGCGGACGCCCCGCCGCCGGCAACCATCCGACGGCGCGGCGCCCAGTCCCCGCGCCATCAGGCGAGGATCTCGGTGGTTGAGGATCGACGGGCCTATGAACGGAGGAGCCGGCCTCCGGCTGCCGGGAGATCGGTGCTCAGCCACTTCAGCAGCACGTCTGCGACGGCTTCGGGTGCCTCGTCGCTCGGAGCGGCGTGACTCAGCCGATCGAGCGTGCAGCCCGTCGACCCGGGGATGGTGGCGGTGAGGTCACCGAGCAGGTCGGTGCCGAGAAAGCGTGGGCTCCTCCCGCCGACGACGACCAGCACCTGCGCGGCGATTCCGGCGTAGCGTCCGGGTGCGTCCGGTACGGATGCGAGCAGCTCGTGCTCAACGGCATGGATTCCCAGTAGCGACTCCTTCCGCCGCCAGCCGTCGCCGCGGATGACGAGTCGGAGGACGAGCCTGGCGCACCAGAACGGCATGGAGCTGAGAGCCGCCGGCGGGAAACCGGCACCGCGCACCATGGTCGCGAACGCGCCGCGGGTGTCGCCTGCGTCAAGGAAATGCCTGTAGCGAGGAAGCCAGTCGCTGGATATGGACCCGTTGACGGAGACTCCGGGTTCGTAGACCGCCATGCGGTCGAACTCCTTCGATCGGCGCGCGGCCTCAAGGCACACGAGACCACCGAAGCTGTGGCCGAAAGCGGACCGTGCGCCGGTCGCCGCTTGAACAGCGAGGAGGTCGGCGACCTCGGTCGCGAGCTGGTGCTGACAGCCGATCACGACGCACGGATCGTCGCCGACGTGGTCGCAGAGTGGAGCACCCGCCATGGCCGGCCCTTCTTCCTGACCCTGACGGGCCCTGCGGGAGGAGAGTTCGTCACCGCCGACGAGTCGGGCGAACAGCTCGCCATGGA
>JALYYN010000158.1 GCA_030946525.1 Actinomycetota bacterium
CCAGCGTGGCCGGGTACCGGGTGCCGTCGACCACGTGCTGGTACGGCGAGTAGGCGGCGAGAACCCTGAACTGGTCGGGGTCCTCGGGGTCGCCGTACTCCGGCACCCACAGCGCCCCGATCAGGAAACGGTGGTAGCGCAGCATGTCGAGGAGGGGCACGGAGCAGACCGCGGCCCGGCACAGGTCCGGCCGCTGGGTGAGGGCGGCGCCGACGAGGAGGCCGCCGTTGGACCCGCCCCGGATGGCCAGGCGGTCCCGGCTGGTGCGGCCGGCGGCCACCAGCCAGTCGGCGGCGGCGTAGAAGTCGTCGAAGCACTGCTGCTTGCGGTCCAGCATCCCGGCCCGGTGCCAGTCCTCGCCGTACTCCCCGCCGCCGCGGATCCCGGCCACCGCCCAGACCCCACCGGTCTCGCAGAACGCCACCATGCCCGGGGCGTAGCCCGGCGTGTTGGCGATGGCGAACCCGCCGTAGGCGGTGAGCAACGTGGGCGTCTCCGGGCCCGGCCGGGTGCCGGTCGAGCGGATGAGGAACATGGGGACGTCGGTCCCGTCGGTCGACGGGTAGAAGACCTGTTCGACGTCGAACGTGCCGGCGTCGACCGGCGAGACGAACGAGGTCCACTGCTCGACGCCGGCTTCCGGCGTCCACCGCCACAGGCCGGGCGGTCGGGCGAAGGAGGTGAAGGTGAAGAACGCGTGCTCCGCCACCGGGTCGGCGTCGAGGGCGCCGACCGATCCCAGCTCCGGCAGCACGATCTCCTCGGCGCCGGAGCCGTCGAGGGCGTACCGGTGCAGGCGGGAGACGGCGTGCTCGGCGGAGGAGACGACGAGGGAGCTCCCGGCGACAATCGCGCCGTCGACGACCGCGGAGCACTCGGGGACGACGGTCGTCCAGTGCTGGGGCTGCGGGCGGGCCAGGTCGGCCGACACCACCCGGCCCCGAGGCGCACCGAGGTTGGTCACCGCGTACAGGCGGTCACCGACGATCTGGCACCAGGTGGTCGCCTCCTCGCCCTCCACCACCACGGTGCGCAGCCCGGACTCGCGTTCCAGCAGGATCACATCGGTACGGGTCGGCATGTAGCTGACGTGGAAGACCAGCCACCGGCCGTCGGGGGAGATGGTGGTGGCCGGTAGGGCCGTCTTCTCCAGCCCGGCGAGGAGCAGGGTGTCGGCGGCCGGGTCGTCCCCGACGCGGTGCCACCACACCGTCTCCCAGTAGCCCGCGTCACCCGATTCGACGGTGGCCGGGTCGGGCAATCGGCTGTAGGCGAACGCGGAGCCGTCGGGCAGCCAGGACACCGAACCGTGGCGGATGTGGGGGATGGCGTCGCCCAGATGGTCGCCGGTGTCGACGTCGACGATCCGCAGGGTCCCGTGCTCGCTGCCGCCCTCCGACACGCCGTAGGCCACCAGCCGGCCGTCGGGGGACAGCGAGTACCAGTCGATGGACGCGGCATGGTCGGCGGCCATGGCGTGGGGATCCACGACGACGCGGGCCGGCTGCTCGGCGGTCGTGGCCGAGCGGACGGCGAGCACGGCCTGGTCCTGGTCGCCGTCCCGATCGAGGGTGAAGACCCGGTCCCCGGCCACCGACGGCGACCCGACCATGCCCACCCGGAGCAGCTCCAGCAGTCGCCCGTGCAGGGCGGCCCGCCCGGGAACGGCGTCCAGGACGGCCCGGGTGCGCGCGTTCTGGGCCGCGCTCCAGCCCGCGACCTCGTCGGAGCCTCCATCCTCGAGCCACCGGTACGGGTCGTGCACCTCGGTACCGTGGAGGACCTCGACCACCTCCCGCACCGGCGTGGCCGGGGCGGGCGGGACGCTAACGACCGGCGTTCGGCTTCTTGCCGTGGTTCGCCTTCTTGCGCCTGGCCTTGATCTTCCGCTTGTTCGTCTTCTTCGACATGGTTAGGGCAGGCTAGATGAGGTGAGCACCGGACACATCATCCCCGGCTACGAGCCGGCCGCCCCCGGCGACGGTTCGTCGCCCGGCGCCGACCGCCCGCCGCCCCCCGAACCGAGCCATGCCGAACGGGCCCGCACCATCGTGTCGTCCCAGTCACGGGCGGCGTTGTCGACCATCTCCCTCGACCCGCCGGGCACGCCGTTCGGGTCGGTGATCACCTACGGCATCGACTCCGAAGGCCGGCCGTGCTTCTTCGTGAGCACCATGGCCGAGCACACCCGCAACATCGACGCCGACCCGCGGGCCAGCGTCCTGGTCGTGGAGGACACCCCTGCGGGCGCCGATCCCCTGGCGTCGGGGCGGGTGACGCTGGTGGGCGAGGTCCGGGAGATCACCGATGCGGCCGAGCGCAGCGCGGCCCGGGACGGGTACCTCGCCGCCAATCCCGCCGCCTTCTACGTCGACTACGGCGACTTCCGCTGCCTGCGCCTGGATGTCACCGGCGTCCGCTATGTCGGCGGCTTCGGCCGGATGAGCTGGGTCGACGTGGCCGGCTACGCCGCCGCGTCGCCCGACCCGCTGGCCGCGTCGGCCGAGGGGATCATCGGCCACATGAACGCCGACCACGCAGAGGCCATGGTGACGCTGTGTCACCACAACGCCGGGCGGACCGACGTCGTGGGCGCGTCGATGACGGCGGTTGACCGCTACGGGTTCGAGGTAGTGGCGCAGCTGGCGAACGGCCACCAGGAGGCGCTCCGGATTGGCTTCCGAACCGAGCAGGATTCCGGGGAGGGCGTCCGGCGCGAGCTGGTCGCCATGCTCCACGAGGCGAGGAAAGGCATGTCGGCGAGGTGACGAGGAGGCACATCGACATCGACGACGACAGGCTCGACATCGTTCGCGTGCTGCTGGGCACGCCCACCCTGAAGGCCACGATCGATGCGGCGTTGACAGAGGTGCTTGCGCTCGACCAGCGCCGCCGCAGCCTGCTGGCCGAGCGGGGTGTGGAGGTCGATGCTCTGGCAGACCCAGATGCTCGACGAGCAGCGTGGGACTGACCCGTTCGTCCCATGGACCAAAGCGTCCTCGACCGAGCCGTCGCAGTGCAGGACGCCTTGCGGCACGAAGTCAACAACGCGGAGCAAAGATCGCCGACCTCCTCATCGCCGCCGCCGCCGAAGCCGCCGGCCTCGTCGTCCTGCATTACGACGGTGACTTCGACCTCATCGCCCGGATCACCGACCAACCGACCGAATGGATCGTGCCCGCGGGCACCGTGTCCTGACCACGGCGTGGAGGGGCTCTACCTGTATATGCCGAACCCCGCTGAACAGGGAATGAAGGCTCGGAGCAATTGCCCAATTGGGGGTTGTGGTTGTCATCGAACACGTGTACGATTGGAAGCGTGTTCGATGAGTTGGCGGAGGCAATCGAGAGCGTGGACATTCCGGTGGACGGCGTCGCCCTGGTCGACGCGCTGGCCCTGCGTGACCGCCTCGACGCCCGGGTCACCGGAGCCCTGGGCGCCTTCGATGCCGCCAAGCTCTGGGACATCGACGCGGCCACGTCGCTGACGGCCTGGCTGCGGGCGCACGGAGGCCTGACGTCCCGGTCTGCGGCCCGGCTCAGCGTGAGCGCCCGCCGCCTGCACCAGCTCCCGGTGTGCTCGGCGGCCTATGCCGGCGGGACCCTTTCGGGCGGCCAGGTGGAGGCCATCGTCTTCCATCTCGACGATTCGACGGTGGCGCGCTTCGCCGAAGCCGAGGCCGAGCTGGTCCCCTACCTGGCCCCGTTGCGGGTGGCCGGTGTCACCAGGGCCATGGCGTCATGGGCGTCGCAGGCCAAGGAACCGGCCGAGCCCAAGGATCCCGAGCGGTCCCTGCACCTGTCCCGCACCCTCGACGACCGCTACGTGCTCGACGGGTCCCTCGACGCCGAGGGAGGGGCCACGGTCGCTGCCGCCCTGCGCCTGGCCGGCGGCGAGGGCCACGCCCGGGGCGACGACCACGACGACGGGCGCAGCCCGGCCACCCGCCGAGCCGATGCCATGGTCGACATCTTCCGCTTCTTCCTCGACCACCAGCGCGCCCGGCCCGGAGGCCGTCACCGGCCCCACCTCAACGTGGTGGTGGACATCGACGACGCCGCCTCCGGTGGGGGCGGGCGGGTGGTGGGAGGTCCCGCACTGGACGGGCCCACCGTCTCCCGCCTGCTCTGCGACTGTGCCCTGCACCGGGTGGTGATGGCGGGGCGGTCGGCGATCCTCGACTACGGCACCTCCACCCGCACCATCCCCGCCCCGCTGTGGAACGCCCTGGTCATCCGAGACGAAGGTTGCCGGTTCCCGGGTTGCGACCGGCCGTCCACCTGGTGTGAGGGCCACCACGTGGTCTGGGTCACCCAGAACGGGCCCACGTCGCTGGCCAATACCGTCCTTCTGTGCAGTCGTCACCATCACCGCCTCCATCAACCGGGCTGGCACGCCACGCTGGCCCCCGACGGCGCCTTCGAGGTCACCGAGCCGACCGGACGAGTACGGAACACCTCCCCACCACGGGCCGAGCCGGCCCGGGCGTGAAGCCGTGACCTTCGACAACATCTGCACGCTGGGCCGTAAATGGTTCCACCGGCCTGGCGCTGCACGCACCGGCGGCCGGCTTCGGTGACGTCGAGTTCGACCCCGACTTCACCAGCAAGGCCGGCATCCTCGGCCACCGCAATTGCCCGGAACCGCCCCCTGATAGACGGCAACAAAGAGGTGACGACGTACGAATGCCTGCGGGAGTTCGCGGCCGCACCTCGCGATTACGCCCCTCGGCGGCTCGGGCTCGGGTCCCGGGTGTGTATACCAATTGGTTGACGCAACGGTACGATGCGACCATGACGACACAGATCGCAGTCCGTCTGGATGACGCCGAGGTTGAAGCCCTCGACGCCGAGGTGGCACAGGGACGAGCATCCAACCGTTCGGACGCCGTTCGTCGGAGCATCGCCCAACTGCGGCGGGAACAGCGCTATCGCAGCGAGGAAGCCATCCTCATCGAGGTCGCCCGCCGAGGCGAGTCGCTGTACTCCGACCTCGACGGCATCCTCGACCTGCCCCATCCCATGCTGGACTGATGCGAACCATCGCGAACGTTCGGCTGGACAAGCCCCGCCCCGCACTGATCTTGACGAGGGCGTCCAAGGGTCACCTTCTGACCTGGGTCACCGTCGCGCCGATCACCAGCATCACGCGCGGGATCACGAGCGAGGTCGCGGTGGGTCCACGAAACGGCCTTGCCCAGGCCTGCGTCATCAGCTGCGACAACATCACGACCGTGCGAACGCAGGCCGTCGGCGACACCATCGGCCTGCTCTTCGACGACCAGGAGCCCGAGCTCGCACGCGCCATCAGCGACGCGTTCGACCTCCGCATCGGGTAGCCGCGTCTACCACCGAGCCCCCTGTCGTCGTGGGTTGCCATGATCCCCGGCACGCCTGCTTCGAGGCACCGAGCCGACAGGACGACTACGGAACACCTCCCCACCACGGGCCGAGGCGGCCCGGGCGTGAACATCGTTCGTCATACAAGCTAGGATGAATGTATGACAATGCTCAGCTTTCGAGTCGACGAAGCGGAGGCGGCGGAGGCGCAACGCTGGGCCGAGCAGCTCGGGGTGGACCGTTCGGAACTGCTACGCGACGCGCTCCACCGGCACCTTCTTCGTCTGGCGAGCGAGAACGACGCCAGGATCTGGGTCGACCAACCGCTCGATCCTGGCGAGCTCTCGCTGTCGGCGATCGCGGATTGGGGCCCGGCCGAGGAGTGGACCGGATGGGCCGATGGAGCGGGGTGAGATCTGGTTCGCGGCGACGCCCGGAGGTGACCGTCCCGTCCTTGTCCTGACGCGCGACCCGGTCGCCGAACGGATCGGCTCCGTGGTCGTCGCCGCCCTGGCACGTACCCGGCGCGGTCTTGTGTCCGAGCTCGAGCTGACCGCCGCCGAGGACGGCGTGCCGGACGACTGCGTGGTGAACTTCGACAACATCCATACGCTGGCCCGTGAACGGTTCCGGCGGCGTGTCGCCGTCCTCTCGCCACTACGTATGGCGCAGGCGTGTCGAGTCCTCGACGCGGCCACCGGATGTTGAAGGGCAGCGGTCAACGTGGATGACCATCGGCGGGTCAGGTGTATCGTAGGTGTATGTCACGTACCAATATCGACCTCGACGAGGACGCGTGCCGTGCCGTCATGGAGCGTTATCGCCTGCCGACCAAGCGTGCGGCAGTGAACTTCGCGCTCCGGACCTTGGCGACCGAGCCGCTCGACCTGGATGCGGCGCGTCGGATGCGCGGTGCGGGGTGGGAGGGCGATCTCGCCGGCATGCGTACGAGCCGCACCGGTTGATCCTCGTCGACACCTCGGCATGGGTCGAGTTTCTCCGGGATACGGGCAGCCCGATCTGCACCCGGGTCGACGAGCTGCTCGATCGCGATGTGGCCACTTGCGACCCGATCCGTATGGAGGTGCTGGCCGGGGCCAGGGACGAGGTCCACCTCGACGACCTCCGCCGCCTGCTCGCCCGAGCCGCGATGATCGAGGCCGTCCCGGTCGACTATGAGGCCGCAGCGGCGCTCTACCGGGCCTGCCGCCGCGGCGGCGAGACCGTCCGGAAGCTGATCGACTGCCTCATCGGCGCCGTCGCCATCCGTGCCGGCCTCCCGCTGCTGCATACCGACGGCGACTTCGACGTGCTGGCGCGACACACCGCACTACGAGTCGCCCACCCGTGACGACCTGAGCATGGCGCCGACGATCGTTGAGGTTGGCGCCACCGGGCGGGACCTTGCGCCGAACGTCGACGGCGACGACGGCGTGCGCGCCGCACTCGATCGCATCCCCGGCCAGGGCGTCCTTGGCGAGGGGCCCAAGATGCTGAAGCCGACCATCTGCCGTCGCCACGCAGGTCAGCCGGCCGTCGGGATCGAGATGGAGCATGAGGCCGCTGTCCGCGCCGACCAGCCAGTCCACGGCGCCGGGATCGAGCGCGCCGGGATCCTGCGCAGCACGGGTTCCTCTTCTTCTGGGGTGCCGCAGGGGCGGCTCGGACCGGAAGGGGAGGTGTTCCGAGTGTGACACCCGGGTGAGACAGCGTCGGGTCGAGGGGGTCGTCACGGGACGAGAGCGGGCCATCGGGCGACCGGATCGGTACGATAAGAGCGCCATGTCGATCCATCCCGTCACCCCTTCGACCTACCACGACTACGTCGAGCTCCCCGACGATGGCAAGCGCTACGAGATCGTGGAGGGGGAGATCTACGTGACGCCCGCGGCCAACACCCATCACCAGGACATCGTGGGCTTCGTCTTCGTCCGCCTCTATCAGCACGTCGATCGCCACGGCGGCGGCAGGGTGTTCGTCGCCCCCTACGACGTGGTCCTTTCCCCGACCAACGTGGTGCAGCCCGACGTCCTCGTCGTCGCCGATGCCGACGCCGGCCGGATCACCGAGGCCAACCTGCAGGGCCCGCCGACGCTGGCCGTCGAGGTGCTCTCCGACCCTCGTCACGACCGGGTACGCAAGCGGGCGCTCTACGCCACGTTCGGGGTGAAGGAGTACTGGATCGTCGATCCCATCGGCGAGCGGGTCGAGGTCCACCGCCTGGAGGGCGATCGCTACCCCACGCCCGCCATCCTGGAGGCGGGCGACATCTTGGCCACCGGGGTCCTGCCCGGCTTGTCGATCGACGTGACCGCGCTGCTCACCGCCGGCCAATAGCGGCCGCTGTTGCCGGTCATGCGCGACGCCGGGCGAGTGCCTGAGGACATTGCCATTCAGTCCCTCCTGCATTCGCCGATCGACGTGAGCCGTCCGCACCTGAACCCCGACCGCGTCAGCTGGTACGTCCGTCAGTTCGATCAGGTAGAGCCCGTGACGGTCTTCCGGCTCGACGAGGGGCTACTTCTCGCCGATGGGCATCACCGGTTGGCGGCGGCGAGCAGCTCGGCCGTTCGACGATCAAGGCTCACGTCCGACGCGGGTCCAGGCACGATGCCTGACCTACGCCACCGCATTGCGGGAGACCAGCGGGGAATCACGGAGGCGGAGGCCATGGACGTGATCCAGCGGCATCGTCGCGAGACCTGATCACGATCACTCGGCGCCCTCACCGGCTGGGTCTGTCAGGGGTGCTCGGCATATCGGGCGAACGACTCCGACGAGGCCCACCGGCTGTACGTGGGCGACTGCGGCCAGCCCTCCGGCGAGTCCTGCCATTCCTCCTGGCGCCCGTAAGGCAAGAGGTCGATGAGGGCGAAACTGTGGCTGAGCTGCTCGGGGCCGCGGCCTTGGGTGTTGTAGGTCCGGTACACGATGTCCCCGACCCGCAGGAAGACGTTCACCTGGAACCCACCTTCGGGCGGTGCGCCCATGTCGGCGCCGAAAGAGCTGTGCGCGGTGGAGTACCAGGTCATCCTGTTGCCCACCCGGTCCCTGTAGGCGAGCGCCTCGTCGATCGGGCCCTGAGTGACGACGACGAAGCGGGCGTCGTAGTTCTCCAGGAACTCCAGCCGGGTGAACTGACTGGTGAAGCCGGTGCAGCCCGAGCATTGCCATTCCTCGCCCGGAGACCACATGTGGTTGTAGACGACGAGCTGCCGCCGGCCCTCGAACACCTCGGCCAGCCGAACCGGGCCGTCGGCCCCCTCGAGGGTGTAGTCAGGCAGTTCTGTCATCGGCAGTCGTCGGCGCGCCGCGGCGATGGCGTCGAGCTCACGCGTCGCCGCCTTCTCCCGGACGCGCAACGCAGCCGACGCTGCCTCCCACGTCCCATGGTCGACGATCGGGGGGACGGCGACCGGCTCGCTGCCGTCCTCTGTGGCCTGTGCAGACATCATTTCTCCTGTCGTCCGCTCGGGAGCAGTGCGCTCACAGGTGGAGACGGCCGGCGGATCGCCAACTCATCGGTCCTGCCGCCCAGCCGGCCGCGAGCGCGTCTTCGGGGAGACCTCGTTCGACGGGCGGGATCGGCCCTCCTCCTCGACGTACGCCGTGGCCAGTTTCGACGGCGCGGCCGCCAGCCAGCCGTCGACCAGGGCTTCCCGCAGGTCCCGCTTCGTCACCGCCTTCAGTTGGATCAGCACCGCTGCGTACCCGTCGAAGTGCGGAATGGTGAAGAAGGCCTTCGGATGGGTGGCGAGCACCGCCTTCTTCTCGCCGAGGTCGGCGACGCTCACGGCGAGGATGGGACCTGCCGGCGGGCTGACATCGCCGAACCGCCGGATGTCCGCCTTGCTGAACGGCCGCTCCCAGGCGAAGGCCTTGCCGGCGACGAACCAGGTGCGGTGGCCGTGGCGCTCACCTTCGGTGACCTGTGGCAGCTCCGACGCCATTCGGGCGACCTCGTCGACGCCGACCATGCGGGTCACCGTATCGCCCTCGCCGGTCGCCCGATCGGCTCGGCCACCGACCGTCATCGATCCGTCCCGTACGATGCCGACGGTGGGGACCCGGCGGTTCGGCAGGCGATCGTTGCTGTCGTTGAACGCCGCCCTCATGGTCCTGGCGGGATGCCGCGATCCGGCAACGAAGCAGGACATGTCGTACTTCACCATCCGCCCCGTCACACGAGAGCTGCCGCCGCCATGCGTACCGCCGGCGCTGGCGGAGGAACGCGATGGCCGGGCGATGCAGTGCTTCGAGGTCGGGGGGGTGCAGGTGGACGCCGGCGACGTCCAGTCGGCGGCCACGTTCACCGACCCCACCACGAACACGACGTCCGTGCAGTTCCGCTTGTCCTCGAAGGGCACCGACCGGTTCAACGCAATGGCCCGGGCGGTTGGCGTGGGCGGCCGGGCGGCGATCGTGGTCGACGGCCTCGTCGTCAGCGCGCCCCGGCTCGATACGACCAACTTTCCCGGGGCCGGGGTGGTGGCCGGTCTGAGCGACGCCGACGCCGCCGGCCTCGTGAAACGCCTGAACCGTAGCTGACTCAGCGAGGGGGCACTGCTCCCACGCGGGGAAGAACGCGGTGCCGCCCATGGACACACCCATCGATACGCTGGGCCGGATGGTGGGCGGGGACGAGGCGCTTCTGAGGTTGGTGCGAGCGATCGTCGCCGACGACCCCGTCGGGACGGCCCGGTTGCTGGCCGCGTCACCGGCGCTGGCCCGGGCGGTCGCCGAGAAGGGCGCGACCCGTCAGGACGCGCAGAGCTTCTACTTCCAGGAGATCCAGCACTACCTCTACGCCGGCGACACCGCGTTGCACATCGCCGCCGCCGCATATCGCGCTGAAACCGTCCGGCTCCTGGTCGACATGGGTGCGGACGTCGGTTCCGGAAATCGCCGTGGCGCGCAGCCACTGCACTACGCGGCCGACGGCGCGCCCGGCTCGCCGCCCCGGGAACCCGAGGCTCAGGCGGAGACCGTTCGCCGGCTCATCGAGGCGGGAGCCGACCCGAACGCCCGGGACGACAGCGGGGTGACCCCGCTGCACCGTGCCATCCGAACCCGGTGCGCAGGGGCCGTGCGTGCGCTCCTCGACGGCGGCGCCGACGTCCACCTCGGCAACCGCAGGGGCTCCGCGCCGATGGAACTGGCAACCCGAATGACCGGCCGGGGCGGCTCCGGCTCGCCGGCGGCGAAGGCGCAGCAGGCGGAGATCGTGCGGCTACTCCAACGCCACGGCGTCATGCAATAGGACCGCCTGGTGGTCGGCCGGGGGTCAGTGGTCGCGCGGGGTCGGCCCGCGTCGGCCCCTCCTGGACCGTCGGGCACGGACCTGCTCCTGCCCGACGGCGCCACGATGCCTCGCCGCCCCCTCGGCGACCGGCGTTACAGCGTGGCGCACTGTCCTGACTTGGAGGCTGCGGTGTTGACCTGACCGGCGTTGGTCGGGGCCGGGGTGTTCCCGGCACAGGCCAGGGCGCCCGAGACGTTGGCGGCCTTGACCACGGTGTTGCCGGGTCCGCCGTTGTTGACGGTGGTGTTGCCGGCGACGATGTCGGTGCCGAACGTCAGCGCCAGGTTACGGGTGAGGTTCACGTCGCCCGAGAACCGGTTGCCGGCGCAGCCGGCGGCCGGATCGCCGATGCGGATCGGCACGCCCGCGTCCGAGACGCTCAGGGCCGGTCCTCCCGCCGGGCTGCTCACCTGGGCGCCGCAGAGACTGAGGAACGCTGGGGCGCTGGCGGTGATCCCCCGACTGACCTGGGAGTTGACCACGGTCAGCGCGCCGCCGGGGGCGACGGTGACCGGCCCGATCACCCGGGCGTTGGTGATCAGCACGCTCTGGCCGGCGGCGACGTTCAGCGGACCCTGGAAGTCGCCGGTGACGGTCTGGGTGGGTGCCGGAGCGGCGAAGGGGGCCAGGGTCACGGACTCGTTGGGCGCGTTGCACGCGGAGGTGACCCCGTTGTTGGATGCGTCGCCGCTGTACGCCGCGGTCCAGTAGTAGGTGCCCGCCGTCGCCGGGGTGAACCAGTCGGAGGTCGCCGACGAGCCCGACAACGGGTTCGTCGAGGTGAAGACGGAGGAGGTGCAGGCGCTGGTGGGGAACAGCGAGAACGTCACCGTGCCGGTGGGGCTTGATCCACCGCCGATGGTGGCCACGTCCCGGGCCGGCGCCCCGAGGAGATTGCCGGCCGAGGCCTGGGTGGAGATCGTCGGGCTGACCTTGGTCACCGTCGAGGTCTCGTTCGGCGCTCCGCAGGCGGCGGTGACGGGTGCGTAGTTGGCGTCGCCGGCGTATGCGGCGACCCACCGGTAGGTGCCCACCGCGGCCGGCGTGAAGGTGGCCGACATCGCCGTGGGCGGCGGCCCACCGGCCAACGGCCGGTTCGAGCTGGTGAAGACGGGCGTGCCGGTGCAGCCGGCGTTGTCGAACAGGGTGAAGGTGACCGTGCCGGTCGGGGCGGCGACCCCGGTAGCCGGGGCCACCGTGGCGGTGTCGGAGATCGGGCTCCCGATCGGGCTGGACGGAGTGGCCGCGGTGGTCACAGAGGGTACGGCAGCGGTCACCGTCACCAACTCGGCGGGGTCGGTACAGGCGGTCGACGCCGGCGCGGTGTTGCCGTCGCCGGAGTAGGCGGCGACGAACCGGTAGGCGCCGGCGGCGGTCGGAGTGAAGTTGGCGGACGAGTAGTTCGCCGCGCCGCTCACGGTCACCGTGTTCGTGAAGACCGCAGGGTTGGCACAGGTCGTGTCACCGGGCCCGTACGCCTTGAAGGTCACGGTCCCGGTGGGGTTGGCCGGGCAGGTGGTGGTGGGGACGAGGGTGAGGGCCACGTTGGAGGCGGCCCCGAAGGTGTTCTGGAAGACTGTGACGTCACCCGTTATCACGAGGATGTTCGTGATGTCGACGAGGTGGGTCACCGGCTTGCTGGAGTCGGTGTTGATCCACTGGGGGACCAGTGCGTTGTTGGTGGTGGCGCCCAAGGTGGCGGTGTCGTGCACCTGGCCGCCGAGGGCGACGGTCGCCGACGCCGCGGTGGTGAGCGTCGATGACGCCTGCTGGGTCCAGATGGCCGACTCGATGGGCTCCGGGATGCCGGTGGCGGACGTGAAGGCGTTGGCGCCGGCAACGGGCGGGGAGCCGGCCGGGGTTGCCGTCGTCCCGCCGAGATAGGCGTAGTTGGAGCTCCCCGGGCCGAGGTTGGGGCTCGTGTTGGCGAAGCCCGTGATGCCGCCGACGTAGGGGAAGCTGGCGTTCTGCCCGTTGAGGGCGGTGATCGACTGCTCTGACCCGGACGGGACCGACACGGACAGGTAGTCCGACGGCGTGGTGGTCACCACGAACTCACCGAAGCTGTTCCAGGTCTTGCTCACGAACCCGATGTCGGTGTTCGAGTCCGTGTTCGTCACCTTGATGGTGCCTGTCTGCACGCATGCGGTGAAGGGGGCGGCGTGGGCGGCGGGGGCCGGGGCCAGCACCACCGGAAGGCCCAGTCCGACCATTCCGACACCCGAAAAAACCCTGCGCAGCAATGACCTCATTCTCGCTCCCCCATCTGCGTATCCCCTGGCCGCACCTCCGCCAACCGGTCGAGGGCGCAGCATACGCGCGTCCCACTGGGATGGGAAGGGCGGGTGGGGCGGGCCCCCGGGTTACCCTGAACCGGATGGAACGCCTGGGTCTGGTCGGTCTCCCCAACGCCGGGAAGTCGTCGCTCTTCAACGCCCTGACCGGCGGTTCGGTGGCGGTGGCGGCCCATCCCTTCTCCACCACCGAGAGCCACGTCGGGATCGCCCAGGTCCCCGACGCCCGCCTTCGGGCCCTTGCCGACATGAGCAGGTCCAAGAAGGTCGTGGGCGCGACGCTGGAGTTCGTCGACATCGCCGGACTGGTCGCCGGCTCCTCCACCGGCGAGGGCATGGGCAACCGGTTCCTGGCCGGTATCCGCGAGGTCGACGCCATCGTCATGGTCCTCCGGGCCTTCGCCGACGACAACGTGGTCGGCGACAACGATCCTCTCGACGACCTGCACACCCTGGAGCTGGAACTGGTATTGGCCGACGTCGACTCCATCGACGCCCAGATCGTCAAGCG
>JALYYN010000043.1 GCA_030946525.1 Actinomycetota bacterium
CCCTTCTTGCCCACGTTGTCCACATCGGACCGCAGGATCAACTGCATCATTAGAACGGCTCGTCTCCGTAGTCGTAGGCGGGGGCGCCACCGGATGCGGGGGCGGCGTTGGCGACCTGGCGGCCGCCGTTGTTCGGGGGGCCACCCTCGGCCGGGCCGCGGCGGTCGTTCTTGCGGATCTCGGCGGTGGCCCAGCGCAGGCTGGGGCCGACCTCGTCGGCGACGACCTCGATCTTGGACCGCTTGTCGCCCTCTGGGGTCTCCCACGAGCGCTGCTCCAGGCGGCCGGTGACCATGACCCGGGCCCCCTTGGACAGGGACTCGCTGGCGTTCTCCGCCATCTCCCGCCAGCAGACGACGTCGAAGAACGACACCGCCTCCTTCTTCTCGTTGGTCTGGCGGTCGTTCCAGACCCGGTTGACCGCCAGCCCGAAGCTGGCGGTGGCCTGCCCGCTGGCCGTGAACCGCAGCTCGGGGTCTCTGGTGACGTTTCCGACCAAGGTGACGCTGTTCCCGTTCATGCACTCGCTCCGTTCGCCTGTGTACTCGCGTGATCGGCGGGCGCAGGCGTCGGGGTCGCCGGCTCGCTGGTTGGGGCCCCTTCGTCGGGGCCGACGGTGCCGAGGGGCCGGGCCGGCTTGCCGGTGGCCTTCTCGGGCAGGTGGATGACCTTGTGGCGCAGCACGCCGTCGGTGAGGGTGAGCGCCCGGTCGAGGTCGGACATCACCGACGGCTCGGCCTGGGCCTCGAGGACGACGTAGGAGCCCTCCCGGTGCTTGCGGATCTCATAGGCCAGGCGCCGCTTGCCCCAGCGCTCGACGCGACCGGGGTTGCCGCCCTTGGCGCGGATCAACTCGGTGGACCGGTCGACCTCGGCGCGGACGACCTCGTCCTCCAGGGTCGGGTCGAAGATGATCATGACTTCGTACGGCCGCATGTGTCGGCAACCTCTCCCTCCGGACCTGGCGGCGAGGCGCGCAGGGCCCCGGGGAACTCCCGGAGCAGGGTGCTGATCGGGACCCGAAGGCGTTCAGCGCAACCATGATATCCCGACATGCCCCCAGAATGTCAGGGGCCTGAGACAGTGACCCGGATCGGGGCCCGGCGTCAGGGGCAGGGCCCGGTGGTGACCAGGCGGGTGCCGGGCCCGACGCCGAGGCGGGGCATGGCGCCCTGGGACACCTCGAGGGCGAAGCGGTAGGGCCGGGCCGCGCTGAAGGTCGGGCAGCTGGCCTGGTGGATGCAGGGCGGCATGTCGGTCCCCGAGACGTATTGCCCGGAGCTGTCGAAGAAGGCGATCGACAGGGGCAGCGGCGTGTCCTTCATGTAGAAGGCGACGCTGGTATCGGAGGAGAACTTGAAGATCATCCCGTCGTAGCCGCCCAGGTCGGTCCGGTTCATCAGGCCCAGCTCCTGGCGGGCCTCGGTGTCGGCCAGCAGGGCGCAGCGCACCGCTGCGGCCCTGGCGGCGACGTCGGCGCCGGTGCCGCCCTCGATCCGGAAGGCGATCTCGCCGAAGTCGCCGAACGGGGTCCGGTTGATGCCGACCTGGCCGCCGGCGGGCGCCACGGAGGGGTTGGCCGGCCCGTTCGCTCCCTTGACCACGAAGGCCAGCGCACCGACGGCCAGCAGGCCGATCACCGCCCAGCGGAGGATCCTCAGCTTCACGCGGTACGGCTGCCCGGCGTCGCGCCGGAGGAACGGCTGCCCGGCGGCCCGCCGGCGGACGAATGGCGGGCGTCGAGCGAGGCGGCCACGTCGTCGGCGAGGTGGTAGCTCTCGGCGTCGGACGGGAACGAGCCGTCCCGGACGTCGTCGGCATAGGCGGCCACCGCGGCGATGGCGTCGGCCTTCAGGGCGCCGTACCGGCGGACGAACTTCGGGGCGATGCGGTCCTCCAGGCCCAGGAGGTCGTGGATGACCAGCACCTGGCCGTCGCAGTCGGGGCCGGCGCCGATGCCGATGGTGGGGACCGCAACCTCCTCGGTGACGACCCGGGCGACCTCCCGGGGCACGCATTCGAGCACGATGGCGAAGCAGCCCGCCTCGGCCAGGGCCCGGGCGTCCTCGACGATGGCGACGGCCGCGCCGGCCTGTTGCCCCTGGACCCGGTAGCCACCCTGGGAGTGGACCGACTGGGGAGTGAGGCCGAGATGGCCCATCACCGGGATCTCGGCGGCCATGAGGCCGTCGACCATGGCCAGACGCCGGCGGCCGCCCTCGAGCTTGACGGCCTGGGCCCCGGCCCTGATGAGCGAAGCGGCGTTGCGCACCGTGTCGGCCGGGTCGAGGTGGTAGGTGAGCCAGGGCAGGTCGCCCACCACCAGGGCGTGGGGCCGGGCCCGGGCGACGGCCCCCACATGATGAGCCATGTCGGCCAGGGTCACCTGGAGCGTGTCGTCGTAACCCAGCACGACCATGCCGACGGAGTCGCCCACCAGGATGACGTCGGCGCCGGCTTCGTCGGCGATGCGGGCACCCGGGCAGTCGTAGGCCGTGACCATCACGATGGGTGGGCTGCCCTTGCGCGCTCGTATGGCAGGGGCGGTCACCTGCTGGGCCATCCGTACCTCCTCCCCGTCCGGCGCCCGGTGGCTGCCGGCGGTCAGCGAAGTGTACCGGGGGCGGAATTGTCGCCGGTCGGCGTCAACAGGTGAGGCCGGCTCTTGCCATGGCCTGGCACCTGGCGCTGATCTCCGACGGGGGGGGACTGGTGGCTCGCGGCCTCGGTGGCTCGGTCTCGACGGTGGCCGACGTGGTCGGTGGCGTGGCGCCGACGTCGGGTTTGGTGGCCGATGGACGGGATGGAGCCTCGTTCGCCGACGGGTCGGACGATCCGGAACGGCTCGGCACGGTCGACGATGTCGGCGTGGAGTACGGAAGGATGCCGCTGTCGGTGATGGGCCTGCCGTCGAAGCTGGTGGGAACGGGGTAGGTGCCCTGGTCGGGAGCGGCTCGGGACATGTACCGTCGCCAGATCGCGGCCGGAAGGGATCCGCCGTTGACCCTGGCCACGCCGTGGATGTTGACCAGCGGTATGGATTGGCCTTCTGGGTAGCCCATCCACACCGCAGTGGTCAGCTTCCGGTTGAAGCCGATGAACCAGGCGTCGCCGTTGGCCTCGGTGGTGCCGGTCTTGCCCCATGCAGGTCCGTTCGGCAGCTGGGCGGCGGCGCCCGATCCGCGCTCCACGACCTGGCCGAGGATGAAGTTCAACATGTCGGCCTGTTCCTTTTCCAGGACGCGGGTGCGCTTGGGCCGGTCGTCGACCAACACGCTGTCGCCCACGGTGACCCGCTTGATGGCCCGAGGATCGGTCTGGTTGCCCTCGTTGGCGAAGGTGAGGTAGGCGTCGGCCATCTCCATCACCGAGACGTTGGGGGTGCCCAGGGTGATGGAGACGGGGGGTGGATCCCCGAGGCCGGACCTGACGCCGAGCTGGTGGGCCATGTCGGCCATCTTCTGCGGACCGATGGCGGTGACGAGCTGGGCGTAGACCGTGTTGACGGAGTTGACGGTGGCGTCGATCAGGTTCACCTGGCCGTAGGAGCTGTCCTCGTAGTTGCTGACCTCCCAGTTCTTGCCGTTGTCGGCTTTCGGGAACACGATCTTGGCCGGGCCGTTGAACGACGACTCGACCGAGTACCCCTCCTTGATGGTCTCGGCCAGGAGGAACGGCTTGAACGTGGAGCCTCCCTGGCGGCCGCTGCCGCCGAAGCCGGAGCCGGCGGCCAGGTTCACCTTCGACGTGGCCCAGTCCTTGCCGCCCACCATGGCCACCACGTGGCCGTCGTTGTCGAGCGACACCAGGGCCCCCGCCGGGTCGGTGGGGCGGTCGAGGGTGTTCGTGTAGACAGAGTCGTAGGCCAGGTTCTGGAGGCGAGGGTCGAGGGTCGTGTAGACCCGCATGCCGCCCCTGAAGATCTGGTCGTCGGAGTAGCTGGCCCGCAACTTCTGCTTCACGTACTCGACGAAGTAGTCGACGCCCTTGATCGACGAGGTGACGGTGGTGTCCCTGCGGACCGGCGGCGCCACGTAGGTCGCCAAGTCGATCCGCTCCACGTCCTGGGCCTGCACCGCGGTGATGACCCGGCTGGTCACCATGGAGT
>JALYYN010000048.1 GCA_030946525.1 Actinomycetota bacterium
GCGTTGAACGGGATGTGCACGGTCGGGGGCCTGCACCCGATGGTACCGAGGCATCAGCCCCCTCACTATCCTCGCGGGCATGTTCAAACTTCTCCGACGGTCCTGGCAGTACCTCACGGCCGCCCTCACCGGCCGCTTCAACGAGGTCGCCGACCCCAAGGTGCAGCTGGAGCAGGCCATCACCGAGGCCCAGGACCAGCACCGGCGGCTGGTGGAGCAGGCCGCCAACGTGGTCGCCAACCAGAAGCAGACGGAGATGCGCCTCAACCGGGCCATGGAGGAGATGGGCAAGCTCAACGGGTCGGCCCGCCAGGCCGTGACCATGGCCGACGAGGCCGGCAAGCGGGGCGACGTCACCAAGGTCACCGAGTACACGTCGGCGGCCGAGGCCTACGCCAACCGGCTGATCGCAACGGAGCGCGAGGTCGAGGGCCTCAAGCAGCTGCTGCTGCAGTCCACCCAGGCCGCCAACCAGGCCAAGGCCGCCGTCCAGCAGAACTCGATGACCATGCAGAAGCGGCTGGCTGAGCGCCAGAAGCTCATGGGCCAGCTCGACCAGGCCAAGATGCAGGAGCAGATGAACCGGGCCATGTCGTCGCTCAGCGAGACGGTCGGCCAGGACGTTCCCACCTTCGACGAGGTCCGGGACAAGATCGAGACCCGCTACGCCAAGGCCCTCGGCCACTCGGAGCTGGCCACCGACTCGGTCGAGGGCCGCATGCTCGAGGTCGAGCAGGCGGCGATGAACACCGAGGCCACCGCCCGCCTCGACGCCATCCGGGCTCAGCTCGGGATCGCCTCCGGCCCGTCCACCTCGGCCTCCGAGGTCGGCGAGGGGCCCGGCGCCGGTGAGGCTCCGGCGGTGGGCGAGGCCCCCGCGGTCTGAGGAGACCGGCTCGTGTCCGGTTCCGGTTCCTACTCCCCGAACAGGCTGTCCGGGAGCGATCCGACGTCGGGCAGCCGTCGCCTGCGACGGACGTTGCGCAGGGCGAACAGGGTCAGCGCCAGCACCAGCGCGACCGACAGCAGGGCGCCGACCGAGAGCAAAACCACCAGCTTGAGCCCGCTGACGACCACCTCGTCGCCGACCTGGCGCCTGTCCAGCCCGGCCGGACGCGGCCCGAACAGCCCGGTGAGCTGCTCGTAGCCGTACGTCGCGTCGACCACGCGCTCGGGTGCGGTGACCGACAGCCGCAGGCGGTCGAACCGGAACGGGAGCGTCGACCAGACGGCGGCGGCGGCCTGCCGGAGGCGCTGGTCGTCGGGCGCCGCAGCGGTGGTGGCGTCGATCCGCACCAGGTCGATCCCGCCCCCGCTGCGGAAGGAGACGTCGACGTCGCCGTACCCGACCTGGCCGAGGGCGCTGCTGACCTCCGCCGCGCCGTGGACGTTGCGGCAACCGCCCAGGGCCAGGGCGGCCGCCACCAGGGCTGCGACCCAGAGGGCGCGGGCCCTCACGGAAGGGTGACGAGCCCTCACGGAAGGGTTACGAGATCGTCCCGGTGGACCACCTCGCCGGGCGTGCCTTCGGGCAGGTCGGCGGTCCGCCGGCCGGCGGCCGCCCGGAGCTCACCGGCGCCCATGCGGACCAGTCCCTTGGCGAACACCCTCCCGGCCCCGTCGCTGATCTCGACCGCGTCGCCGGCCTGAAAGTCCCCGGAGACGGCGACCACCCCGGCCGGGAGCAAGGAGGTCCCCCGCTCCACCACGGCCCGGCGGGCGCCGTCGTCGACCCGGACCACCCCCGCATAGCCCTTGGCGAAGGCGATCCAGAGCTTGCGGGCGGAAAGGCGGCGGTCGCGGGGCCGCACGACGGTGCCGACACCCGCATCACCGGCCACGGCGGCGATGAGCACGCCGGGGCGGGCGGCGGCGGCGATCACCGTGCGAATCCCCGACCACGAGGCCATCTTGGCTGCCTGCAGCTTCGAGGCCATCCCCCCGCTGCCCCGGACCGTGCCCCGGCCGCCGGCCATGCCCTCGTGCTCGTGGTCGACGTCGACGATCTCCTCGATGAGCGAGGCGCCGGCGTCGAGGCGGGGGTCGGCGCTGTGCAGGCCCGAGGTGTCGGTCAGCAGCACGAGCAGGTCGGCGTAGATGAGGTGGGCGACGAGGGCGGCGAGGTGGTCGTTGTCGCCGTAGCGGATCTCGTCGTCGGCCACCACGTCGTTCTCGTTGACGACGGGGACCACGCCCAGGTCGAGCAGCCGGACGAAGGTGTCCCGGGCATGGAGGTACTGCGACCGGCTCATGAAGTCGGGCGGCGCCAGCAGGACCTGGCCGGCGACCAGGCCATGGCGCCCGAGCGCCCCGTCGTAGACCGCCATCAACCGGCTCTGGCCCACGGCCGACACCGCCTGGAGGGTGGCCACGTCGACCGGGCGGGCGCCCGCCAACCCGAGGGCCGGAAGTCCGGCGGCGATGGCGCCCGACGTCACGATCACCACCCGGTGGCCCTGGCTGCGCAGGGCGGCCACCTCGGTGCTCAGCTTCTCGATGGCCGCGGTGGCGATTCCCCCGTGCTCGTCGGTGATCGACGACGTGCCGATCTTGGCGACCACGTTCATTTCGGCACGTTCATACTGGGCCGCCTACCGCCGAGGGCGGCGGCCGCGGACCTCGATCTCCTGGTCGGCGTACTCGAAGGTGAGCTCGCCGACCCGGACCGTGTCGCCCGGCCGCACGCCGGCCCGGGCCAGGGCCCGGTCGACGCCCAGACGGCGCAGTCGGTTCTGGACGTAGGCGAGGGCGTCGGGGTTGTTCAGGTCGTTCAGGGCCACGGCCCGCTGGGCGACCCGGCCGACGACGACGTAGGCGCCGTCGTCGCCCCGCTCGATCTGGACACCCTCGGGCTCGGGGCGGTGGACGACGTAGGTCTCCGGCGCCGGTTGGGCGGCCCGGGCCTCCGACACCAGCGCACCCACGCCGTGCAGCAGCTCGGGGAGCCCGACCCCCGTGACCGCGGAGATGCGCATGCCGTCCCAGGCCAGGTCGTCGGGGGCAGCGTCGGCCTTGGTGCCGACCACGATCCGGGGGCGTTCGGCCAGCTCGGGCCGGTACCGCTCCAACTCGGCCAGCAGGACCCGCTCCTGCTCCTCCGGCGCCACCGGCTGGGTGGGCGACAGGTCGACCAGCACCAGCAGGGCCCGGGCCCGCTCGATGTGGCGCAGGAACTGGTGCCCCAGGCCCCGTCCCTCACTGGCCCCCTCGATGAGCCCGGGGATGTCGGCCATGACCAGCTCGAACCCGTCGACGACCACCACGCCCAGGTGGGGCACCAGGGTGGTGAAGGGGTAGTCGGCGATCTTGGGCTTGGCCGCCGAGACTCTGGAGATCAGCGTGCTCTTGCCCGCGTTGGGAAACCCGACCAGGGCGACGTCGGCCATGAGCTTCAGCTCCAGCTTCAGCCAGTGCTCCTCCCCCACCTCGCCCTGCTCGGCGAAGGAGGGCGCCCGCCGGCGGTTGGACAGGAACCGGGCGTTGCCCCGGCCGCCCCGACCACCCTCGGCCGCCAGCCACGCGTCGCCCGCGCTGACGAGGTCGGCGAGGACGTTGCCGTCGGGGTCCCGCACGATCGTCCCCTCGGGGACGGCGACGCGCAGATCCTGCCCGGCGGCGCCGTGGCGGGCCCGGCCGCTGCCGTGGGTGCCGCTGGTGGCCCGGCGGTGCGGACGGTCGCGGAAGGCGAGGAGGGAGGCCACCTCGCGGTCGGCGTAGAGCCAGAGGTCCCCGCCCTTGCCCCCGTCGCCGCCGTCCGGCCCGCCACGGGGCACGTGGGCCTCACGGCGGAAGGAGACGGCGCCCGCTCCCCCGTCGCCGCCCCGGACGTTGAGGCTGGCCTCGTCGACGAATCCGGACATGGTGGCCCTTACCCTCGCCGCCCGCGCTGACGCGGGCGGAAGGTCAGGAGGACTGTTCTGAGGGCAGGACGTCGACCAGGCGACGGCCGCGCCGGTGACCGAACTTGACCTTGCCGTCGGCCAGGGCGAACAGGGTGTCGTCGCCGCCACGGCCGACCAGCTCCCCGGGGTGGAAGTGGGTGCCGCGTTGGCGGACGATGATCGTCCCCGGGCTGACGAGCTGACCGTCGTACACCTTCACACCGAGGCGCTGGGCGGCGGAGTCACGCCCGTTGCGGGTGGAGCCTCCACCCTTGGTCTTCGACATCTCTGCTCAGCCTTCCTTGGAGCCCGGCGAGGAGATACCGGTGATCTCGATGGTCGTGTACTGCTGGCGGTGGCCCCAGTGCCTGCGCTGGTTGCTCTTGTTCTTGTAGCGGAAGCCGACCACCTTCGGGCCGAGGGTCTCGCCCACGACCTTGGCGGTCACCTTGGCCCCGCTCAGGGCCCCGGCCCCGGCGGTGACGGCGCCGTCGTTCACGACCAGGACGGGCTCGAAGCTGAGGTCACCCTCGGGCGGGGTCAGGCGCTCGACGTCGAGGCGCTGGCCCTCGGCCACCCGGTACTGCTTCCCCCCGGTCTTGATCACGGCGTACATGGCTGAACATCCTAGCTGAGCCCACCACCCCTCGAACCGGTGACGGTGAACGGCGTGGAACGCCCCTGACCGTCACCGGTTCGGCCGTGGGCGCTACAACAACGTCTCGTCGAGGATGATGCCCCGCCCGTTGCAGGACGGGCAGATGGCGGAGAAGGACTCGACCAGGCCCTCGGACACCCGCTTGCGGGTCATCTGGACCAGGCCCAGCTCGGAGATGTCGAAGACCTGGGTGCGGGTCTTGTCGCGAGCCAGGCAGTCCTTGAAGACCCGGAGCACGTCCTCCCGGTTCTTGCGGATCTCCATGTCGATGAAGTCGATGACGATGATCCCGCCGATGTCCCGCAGGCGCAGCTGGCGGGCGATCTCCTCGGCCGCCTCCAGATTGTTGCGGTAGACGGTCTCTTCGAGGTTCTTGGTGCCGACGTTCTTACCGGTGTTGACGTCGATGACGGTCAGGGCCTCGGTGCGCTCGATGATGAGCGAGCCACCCGATGGCAGCCACACCTTGCGATCGAGCGCCTTGTGCAGTTGCTCGTGGACGTGCTGGCGCTCGAAGATCGGCAGGGCGGGGTCGTCGTAGAGCTCGATGCGCTCGGCCAGCTCGGGGATCAGGGCGGCGACATACTCGTGGACCTCCCGGTGCAGCTCGACGTCGTCGATGAGCACGCCTCGGTAGTCCTTGTTGAACTCCTCCCGGATGACCCGTACGGCCAGGGGCGGCTCCCGGTACAGCAAGGCGGGGGCGTTGGAGCGGGCGGCCAGCTCGTCGATCTGCTGCCACTGGCGCAGCAGCCGCTCGACGTCACGCCGTAGCTCCTCGGCGGTCGAGCCCTCGGCGGCGGTGCGCACGATGAGGCCCTGGCCGGGGGGGCGGACGCCGTCGAGGATGCGGCGCAGGCGCTTGCGCTCGTCGTCGGGCAGCCGCTTGGAGATGCCGTAGGTCGAGCTGTTGGGGATGAGGACCACGAACCGCCCGGCGAGGGAGACCTCCTGGGTCAGGCGGGCGCCCTTGGTGCCGATCGGGTTCTTGGTGACCTGGCACAGCACCGTCTGGCCCGGCCGGAGCAGCTCCTCGATGCGCACGTCGGCCTTGCCGCCGGGCCCCTTCTCGTCCACGTCGTCGCTGTCGTACTGGACATCGCCCCGGTACAGGACGGCGTTCTTGGGCGTGCCGATGTCGACGAAGGCCGCCTCCATGCCGGGCAGGACGTTCTGGACCCGGCCGCAGTAGATGTTGCCGTGGATCTGGGTGGCGTCGTCGGACGGACGGGACACATAGTGCTCGATGAGCGACCGCCCTTCGAGGACGGCGATCTGGGTGGCCTCGGGGCGGACGTGGACGCACATCTGGTAGCGACCGACCGGCTTGCCCTTGCGCTCCCGGCCCCGCCGCTTCTCCAGGGTCTCCTCGTCCAGCTCTACCGGCGCCTCCGGGGCGGGCGTGCCGCCCTCGGCCCGTCCCGCCCCTCCGCCGCTGCCGGTGCCCGCCTTGCCGCGTGTGCCGCGC
>JALYYN010000070.1 GCA_030946525.1 Actinomycetota bacterium
GCCTCAGCTGTTCGGTGACGCCGGCGGTGCGCGGCAACTCGACAGGCGTCGGAGCAGTAGCGGCGCTTGCCGACCGGTTCGAAGGGGGAGGCGCATACCGGGCAGGGAATCGTTACAGCATCGTTACTCAACGGGGTCATGCGGCACTCTCCTCGGTGGGGTTGGTGCGGTGGTCGCGCCGCCAGGCCGTCTCGACCTCGGCGGGGGTGTGATCGTCGAGCTGGCCGTGGAGGCGCTCGGTGTTGAACCAGCTGACCCAGCCACAGGTGGCGATCTCGAGGTCGTCGAGTCCCTTCCAGGGCCCGCCGTTGGTGACGATGGCAGCCGGGTTGCGGTGCAGCTCGGTTTTGAACAGGCCGATGGCGGATTCCGCCAGCGCGTTGTCATAAGAGTCGGCGACGGTGCCGATGCTCGGCTGGGCCCCGATCTCGGCCAGGCGGTCCGTGTAGGCGATGGCGGTGTACTGGGCGCCGGCGTCGCTGTGGCACACCACGCCGTTGATGTCGACCCCCCGTCGGGCCCAGGCGGCCATGTTCAACGCGTCGAGCACGAGGCTGGTGGCCATGGTCCGGGCCGCTTTCCAGCCCACGATGCACCGGGAGAACACGTCCACGACGAAGGCCACGTAGACGATCCCCGACCATGTCGAGCAATAGGTGAAGTCGGCGACCCAGGTCCGGTCTGGCCGATCGGCGGTGAAGTCACGCTTCAGGAGGTCCGGGGCCCGCACCGCTGCGGGATCAGACCGGGTGGTGAACCTCTTGGTGGCCCGACTGGCGCCCCGGATGCCTTCTCGCGCCATGAGGCGGGCGACCTGGTCCCGACCGACGTCGATGCCGGCCCGGCGCGCCGCCTTGGTCAGCTTGCGCCGGCCGTAGACGGAGTAGTTGGCCACGAACAGCGCCACCAGCAGCGGGGCGAGGATGGCGTCGGACAGCGACCGGGGCGAGGGCGGGCGGGCCTTGGCCGACCAATACGTTGAGGGGGCGATCTCCAGCGCACTACAGATCGGCTCGACCCCCCATCGCAGCCCACCGGAGACCTCGCTCCGGTGGGCGTCGATGAAGGCGACTACCTCCTCGGTCGACCGTCGAGCTCGGTCGCGAAGAAAACTGAGGCGGCTTTCAGGATGTCGTTGGCTCGGCGCAGCTCGCGTACCTCTCGTTCGAGCTCGGCGATCCGCTGGGTGTCGGCGGTCGACTTCCCTGGCCGACCCCCCGAGTCGATCTCGGCCTGCTTCAGCCAGTTGCGCAGCGATTCGGTCCCGACGCCCAGCTGGCGAGCCACCCGGGTGACCACGCCGAACGTCTGGCCGTCCTGCTTCGCGATCGCATCCTGCGCCATGCGCACGGCACGCTCCCGAAGCTCAGGCGGGTACCTCCTCTGGGCGGGGTGTTCGCTTGTCATGCTCCATCCTCACTTCCAAGGTATGGAGCCTCCGCGAAACCCAGGCCGATTCAAGGAGTTTGACGGCGTTTGCCTCGCTGCCCGCGACCGATCGGGCTCGGCGGAGCCCGAATTCGGAGATGACTTCTGCGAAGTCGTTCCGACGCCGGGGGGCGTCCCGCTGGCCGTGGGCGACGTCTGCGGCCACAGACCCGATGCGGTCCGACTCGCATCGGTGCTGCTCGCGGCGGTCCCCGGTCGGGCGGTCCGCGAGCCCGGGCTCGCAGTCGCAGGGGCGATGGGCTCGACGAGAGCGCGCGACACCGACTCCTCCGCGGAGGAGTTCGCCATTGTCGCCCTCATCCAGGTCGATCCTTTGCTCGACCTCCACCCGTCCAACCACCCGCCTGTGCGACCGCCTGGTCGATGAGCGTCTCACCGGGAGGAGTTTCCAGCCGACAGGAGCGGCACCTGGGCCCGACCCTCCGCGACATCGCCGATCGCGCCGGTGAGCATAAGGAGCACCTCGGTCCGGGCGAACAGCTCCTGGCTGGTGACGCGGCCGGTGCACGAGACCTCGCCCGTCACCCTCTCGGCCCCACGCCGGATCGATCGTCGTGCAGGGCGAGCGGCACCGACCGGATTGTCCCACGCCCGGGCGGCCCGGGACAGCGGATAGCGTGGCCGACATCAGCGACGAGGTCGGGGTGGACACGGTGCCGGAGCGATGATGGACCACCCGCCGGCGCACGGGTGACCGACCACTACCCGCCGATCGGCGACTACGCCCTCATCGGCGACTGCCACGCAACGGCGCTGATCTCGCGCCAGGCGTCGGTCGACTGGTGCT
>JALYYN010000153.1 GCA_030946525.1 Actinomycetota bacterium
ACGAGTGTGGGCGGGCAATCTGTGGTGGACCTGGGGATGACCTACGAGTTCGCCGCGGATCCGGCGTCCGATGCCGCGCCGTCGCCGGACAGCGGCAGGCGCAGCCGCATCCGGGTGCCCCCGTCGGCGGGCTGCTCGGCGGTGACCGAGCCGCCGGAGGCGATGGCGGCCTGATGGACGATGGCCAGCCCGAGGCCTGACCCCGGGCGCCGGCGGGCGCCCTCCGAGCGGTAGAAGCGCTCGAACACATGCGGCAGGTCGACGGCGGGGATGCCCGGCCCGTGGTCCCGGACCACCACCTCGCCACCGGCCACGTCGACTTCCACCGGCCGGCCGGGCCCCGTCCATGCGGCCGCGTTGTCGAGGAGGTTGGCCAGGGCCCGCTCGAGCTGGGCGGGATGGGCCAGCACCACGGTCGGGGCCAGCCGGGCGGCGATGGGGACGTCCGGCCACCGGCGCTCCGTCCGCGACACCGCCTCGGCCACCAGCTCGTCGAGGCGGACGTCGGTGGGGCTCTCCATGGTGGACTCCATGCGGGCCAGGTCGACCAGATCGCTCACCAGGCCACTCAGGTCCTCGAGCTCGCGATGCACGTCGGTGAGCACCTCGGCCCGGCCGGCGAGGGCGGGGTCGTTGCGCAGGAAGTCGACGTTGGCCCGCAGGCTGGTCAGCGGGGTCCGCAGCTCGTGGGAGGCGTCGGCCACCAGCTGGCGCTGGGCGGCCAGGGATCGCCGCAGGGCGACCAGCATCTCGTTGAACGACGCGGCGAGGTCGGAGAGCTCGTCGCTGCCCTCGACGGGGACGGTGCGGTCCGGGTCACCCGAGGTGGCCACGTCCCGGGCGGCCAGGCCGAGGCGGCGGACCGGCGCCAGGGCCGAGCGGGCGACGGCCCAGCCCACCCCGAACGCCACCGCCACCCCGGCGGTGACGACAGCGAGGAGCACCCGGCGCAGGCGCCGGAGGAGATCGTCGACCCGGTCGAGCGGCTGGGCCAGCACGACCGCCCGCCCCGGCGACATCGGGGCCACGTACATCCGCAGATGACCGGCGCCGAAGCGGACGTCGTCGAAGAAGGCCGGCGACCGGCCGGCGGCCACCGCCGTGGCCCGGCTGACGTCGGGAAGCGTCAGGCTGTCGGGACCGAGCGGGGTGATCTGGCCGGAGGCGTCGACGACCTGGCCGTCGCTGGCCGGCCCGGCCGTACCCGAGGCCAGCGTGGCCCCGGCCTGCTGGGCGGAGGCCAGGCGCCGCAGGGAGTCGTCGACCTGGCCACGCGTCCCGGCCGCCACCGTGAGGTACACCACCAGGCCGGCGACGACCAGGACCACCGTCACCGCGCCGGCGGCGACCAGGGTGAGGCGGGCGCGCAGCGTCACCGTGAAGCGGTCACGGGGCCTCTGCCCCGTGAATGCCCATGGACCGCCCTTCCGTTGCGTTCCGCACGCAGCTGGCGAGGCCGCTCATGGACGGCGGAGCACGAAGCCGACGCCGCGCACGGTGTGCAGCAGGCGCGGCTCGTCGGCCGCCTCCGTCTTGCGCCGCAGGTAGCCCACGTAGACGTCGAGGGAGTTCGACGAGGGGCCGAAGTCGTAGCCCCAGACCCGCTCGTAGATCACCGAACGGTTGAGGACAAGGCCGGCGTTGGCGAGGAAGAGCTGCAGCAGCGAGAACTCGGTCCGGGTGAGATCCAGCTCACGGTCGCCCCGCCATGCCTGATGGCGGAGGGGGTCGAGCCGGAGGTCGTCGAAGACCAGCCCCGGCTCGCCCTGGCCGTCGTCACCGTTGCGCCGCAGCAGGGCCCGCAGCCGGGCCAGGAGCTCGTCGAGGGCGAACGGCTTGGTCAGGTAGTCGTCCGCGCCGGCGTCGAGGCCGCGGACCCGGTCGGAAACCTCGGCCCGGGCGGTGAGCAGCAGGACCGGCGTGCGGTCCCGCCCCGACCGCAGCGAGCGGGTGACTTCGATGCCGTCGAGGCCGGGCATCACGACGTCGAGCACGACGGCGTCGGGCGGGTCGAGGGCAACCTGGTGGAGTGCCTCGCGGCCGTCGGAGGCCACGCTGACCTGATAGCCGGCCTGGTCGAGGACGCGCGCCAGCGACGCCCGGACAGCCGGCTCGTCGTCGACGACAAGGATGCGCACGACCCCATGCTGCCCGCACGCGCCGCGACCCGCCCCGCTTCTTAGGATCTTCTTCGGGTGGGCTCACGGCTCTCTCACGCCGAGGTGGTCTGATGGGCGCCATGAGCACGAGCCCCGTTCCGCCGCCTCCCGCCGTCAGCCGCCAGCGCCTGCGCTGGCTCGTCCCTCCCACCGTCGCCTTCGCGCTCGTCGCCGGGTTCGGCTTCGGGCCGGGCCTGCTCGGCACGGGAGCGGGCGCCGATCCCATCCTGCCGTCGGTCACGGCGCAGGACCTGGTGGCCAAGGTGCTGTCGGCCACCCAGCCCTCCTTCTCCGGGACGGTGCAGACGAAGACCAACCTGGGCCTGCCCTCCCTCGGGTCGATCGTCCCCAACGGCGGCTCCAGCCTGCTGACCATGCTGCTCAGCCCCCACACCGTCAAGGTGTCCTCCGCGCCGGGCGGCAAGTTCCACGTGGCGATACCCGACGGGGTGGCCGAGACCGACGTGGTCAGCGACGGCGCCCAGGTGTGGGTCTGGCAGAGCAGCACCCAGACGGTGACCCACCTGGCGCATGCGGCCGACGGCGCGGGCGGCGTCGATGCGACGTCGCCCGACGGTGACAAGGCTGCGGCCGGGGCGGAACCCACTCCCGACGCCATGGCCAAGGAGCTCCTGGCCAACGTCGACCCCACCACCCGCGTGTTCGTCCGGGGCACGGCCACCGTGGCCGGCCGGGATGCCTACGAGCTGGTCCTCGCACCCAGGTCGGACACCACCCTGGTGGCCGACATCGTCCTCGACATCGACGCCGCCACCAGCCTGCCGCTGCGGGCCCAGGTCCTGGCCAAGGACTCAGGGACGCCGGCCCTCGACGTCGGATTCACCAGCGTCGACCTGGCCGCCCAGCCCGCCTCGGCCTTCGCGTTCACCCCTCCCCCGGGCGCCACGGTGGTCGAGGCCACGTCCCCCCAGGAGCTGGTGTTCGGCAACAGCGGCCCCGGCGGCCCGAAGGTGCAGCGGCACTTCAAGGGCGGCGCGGCCCAGCCTGTGCCGGCTGCGCCCGTCACCGCCCCGGCCGGCACGCCTGAAGCCAGCACCCGGGTTCTCGGGACCGGATGGGACAGCGTCGCCGCCATCCCGAACGGCCCGGCCATGCTGGGCACAATCGGCCGCCCGGTGAGCGGCGCCTGGGGTTCGGGCAAGCTCGTCACCAGCACCCTTGCCGACGCCCTGGTGCTCGACGACGGCACCGTGCTGGTCGGCATGGTCGGTCCCGACCGGCTGGAGGCGGCGGTCGCCGAGCTCCGGGCCAACCCGTGACCGCGGCTGCCGTCGGCAGCCGGGCGCCGGCGGTGGCGGGCGTCGCCGGGGCGCTCGCCATCGAGACCACCGGCCTGACCAAGAGCCTCGGTGGCCGGACGGTGGTCGACCGGCTCAGCCTCTCGGTCCCCGAGGGGTCGGTGTTCGGGTTCCTGGGCCCCAACGGCTCCGGGAAGACAACCACGCTGCGGATGCTCCTCGGGCTCATCTTCCCCGACGCGGGCCGAATCCGGATCCTGGGTGAGGACAGCCGCGAGGCGCCGGCCGAGCTGCTCGGCCAGGTCGGGGCGCTGGTGGAGGGCCCCGCCTTCTATCCCTTCCTGACCGGCCGGGAGAACCTGGAGCGCTTCGACGCGGTGGGCCCGGGGGGCAGGCGCAGCGACCGGGCCGAGCGCATCGACGCCGCCCTGCACCGGGTGGGCCTGGCCGGCGCCGCCGGCCGGCGGTTCCGGACCTACTCCCTGGGCATGCGCCAGCGCCTGGCCCTCGCCGGGGCCCTGGTGCGCAAGCCCCGCCTGCTGATGCTGGACGAGCCGACCAACGGCCTCGATCCACAGGGCACCCGGGAGGTCCGGGCCCTGGTGCGCAGCCTGGCGACCGACGGCACCACCGTCTTCCTCTCGTCGCACCTGCTGTCGGAGATCGAGCAGGTCTGCACCCACGCCGCCGTGCTCAGGGAGGGAACCCTCGTGGCCCAGGGCAGCATGGTCGAGCTCAACGCCGCCACCCAACCGATGCTGCGGGTGGAGACCCCCGACCCCGAGACGGCGGCCCGGGCCCTGCACCAACTTGCCGGGATCGGCGTCGTCCGCACCGACCCGGACGGCGTCCCCGGCACCGATTCGGTCATCCGGGCCGAGCTGGTCGGGGCCGCACCCGAGGACGTGGCCAGCAGCCTGGTGGCGGCAGGCGTGCGGCTGCGGGCCATGGTCACCGAGCGCCCCAGCCTCGAGGATCTGTTCGTGTCGCTCACCGGGGAGGGCTTCGATGTTGGGGAGTGAGCTGAGACTGCTCTTCGGGCGGGCCCGGACCCGCACGCTGCTCGCCGTCCTGTCCTGCATCCCGGTGCTGCTGGCCGTGGCCGTGCGGCTGTCGGGCGGCCCGTCGCGCGACGAGGGGCCGAACTTCCTGTCCCAGGTCTCCCACAACGGCGTCTTCGCCGCCCTCGCCGGCCTGACCGTCGTCCTGCCGTTCTTCCTGCCGCTGGCCATCTCCATGGTGGCGGGCGACGCGGTCGCCGGCGAAGCCGGCTTCGGGACGCTGCGGGCGCTGCTGTTCCGGCCGGTAGGCCGCACCCGGCTCCTCGTAACCAAGTACGTCGCCGCCGGGATCTTCTGCCTGGCCGCCACCTTCGCGGTGGTCGCCGCCGGGCTGCTGGCCGGCGCGGTGCTCTTCCCGCTGGGACGGGTCACAATGCTCTCAGGGGCCACCGTGCCCCTCGGCGAGGGCGTGGCGCGGACCCTGGGCGCGGCCGGCGTGGTCGGACTGTCGATGCTCGGCCTCGCCGCGGTGGGCCTGTTCGTCTCAACCCTCACCGAGTCGCCCATGGCGGCCATGGCGGTGACCGCCGGCGTGGCCATCACCAGCGAGATCGTCGACGCCATCCCGCAGCTCCGCGCCATCCACCCGGCGCTGTTCACCCACCGCTGGGACGCCTTCGCCGACCTGATGCGGCCATCGGCCGGCTCGACCGGCATCCAGCACGACCTGTTCCTGCAGGTGGCGTGGGCCCTGGTCTTCGGCTTCGCGGCCTGGGCCCGCTTCACCACCAAGGACGTCCTGGCCTGACGGTCGCCCTGGGGCCCTGGCGGGTGCGGGAGGCTCAGCCCTCGCTGCGGGTCGCGGCGCCGCGGCGGGCCCGCAGCAACTCGAGGACGACGGGGATGAACGACACCGCGATCACCACGACGATGATGGGCAGCAGGTAACGGTCGATGTGGGCGACCCTCGAGCCGAGGACGTAACCGGCGAGGGGCAGGCCGCAGCCCCACAGCACGCCGCCGAGGACGTTGAACGGCATGAAGACCCGGTAGCGCATCTCGCTGGCGCCGGCGACGATCGGGGTGAAGGTGCGGACCGCGGGCACGAACCGGGCCAGCACGATCATGCGTGCTCCCCGCTCCTCCAGGTACTCGTGCGCCCGGTTGAGGTACTCGGGGCGGAAGAACCGGGACTTCGGTCGGCTGAAGAGGCTGCGCCCGACGTTGTGCCCGAAGATGTAGCCCACCTGGTCACCGGCGACCGCGGCCGCCGCCGCGCCAATCACCACCAGGACGATGTTCAGGTGCACGTCGCCCGGCTTGTTGGTGGACGCCAGCAGCCCGGCGGTGACCAGCAGGGAATCGCCGGGGAGAAAGAAGCCGAAGAACAGGCCCGACTCGGCGAAGATGATCACCACCAGACCGAGGACGCCGAAGGTGTTGATCAGATGCGTCGGATCCAGCCAGTTCACGCCTGCAATCTAGTGCCATGACCACAAGCCATTGCCGCGTCCCGCGGGCCAGGACCACCGCTGGCGGCGTTCTCGTCCTCGTCGCACTGAGCGTGCGCCTTCGTCCTGCGGCCTTGCCGGCAGCGCCCCTGACTCGGCGCGACGCGGGCAATCATTCATGGACCCGGCACTAGTGGTCGCGGCGCGGCGGTGAACCGCCTGGCGGAGGGGATTCTCCACCTTCACGGCTGGGTCGCCCTGGCGGTGGTGTTCGCCCTTCCTGCTCTGGAGTCCTCGGTCTTCCTGGGCTTCCTGTTCCCCGGCGAGGTGGCCGTGCTGCTGGGAGGCGTGCTGGCGTTCCAGGGACGGGTCAGCCTGCCGGCGGCCATCGTCGCCGCGGTGGCGGGCGCGATCATCGGCGACACGGTCGGCTACGAGGTCGGCAAGCACTTCGGCCGCCGGCTGCTGCGCGGCACCATCGGCCGGGTCGTCGACCACCGCCATCTCGATCGGGCCGAGCGCTACCTGACCGAGAAGGGCGGCAAGGCGGTGTTCCTCGGCCGCTTCACGGCGGCCCTGCGGGTGATGATCCCCGGGATGGCCGGGATGGCCGGCATGGAGTACCGCACCTTCGCGCTCTACAACATCACCGGTGGGACCATCTGGGCGACCGGCTTCGTCCTGCTCGGCTACGCCGGTGGATCCAGCTACCGGCGGGTGGAGGCCATCGCCAAGCGGGCCAGCCTGTTGTTGCTCCTCCTGGTGGTGGTCGTCGGAGGGACCGTCCTCCTCGCCCGGCGCATCGCCCGCGATCCGGCGCGCCTGCACCGCATGGCCGATCGTGTCGCCAACCTGTCCTGGCCCACCGCCGTGCGGACCCGCTGCCGCCGCCAGCTCGACTTCCTCCTCCGGCGGTTCCGCCCCCGGGCGGCCCTGGGCCTCTCCCTCACCGTCTCCCTGGGGCTCCTGGCGGTCACCGGCTGGATCTTCGGCCTGGTCGTCCAGGACGTGCTCAGCGGTGACTCGTTCAATCCCCTGGACCGCCCCGTCCTCGACTTCTTGGTGGCCCACCGCGAGCCGTGGCTCACGACCTTCGCCACCGTGGCCTCCGCCCTGGGCAGCTCGACCGTGCTGGTGCCGCTGCTGGTCGTGGTCGCGCTCTCCTGCCGCTGGCGCGCCGGTACCTGGCGCCCGGCGGCCCTCCTGGGAGGCGGTTACGGGGGCGCCGTCCTGCTCGCGGCCCTGACCAAGCTGGCGGTGGAGCGGCCGCGGCCGCCGCTGGCCTCCGCCGTCCGCCATTTCAGCCAGTACTCGTTCCCGTCGAGCCACGCCACCCAGGCGATCGTGGCCTGGGGCCTGCTCGCCGCCGTCGCTGCCGCGGTGTCCCCGACCTGGGCATGGAAGGTCGCAGCGTGGGCCACGGCGCTGTTCATGGCGATGACGGTGGGCGCCACCCGCATGTACCTCGGCGCCCAGTGGTTCACCGACGTCGCCGGAGGGCTGGTTCTCGGCGCGCTCTGGATGTCCGCCATCCTCGCCCTCGTGCGCGCCGTTCCCGTGCTCCGCGGTCCGGCCGCCCGCCCGGCGGCCGGCTCAGCCGGACGAGAGGTCGTCCCGGCGGGAGGCGGCTACGAGGGACAGGATGAGTAGGACCCCCTCGACGATCAGGCTGAGCACGCCGATGGTCTCGGTCCAGTTACCCCTGTCATCGCTGTAGAGCGGCATACCCGGGCCCCGCGACAGCACGTAGCCCACGAGGGGGCCGAGGGCGACGCCGATGGCGAGGAAACATCCCGGCCGGAAGGCCCGGCTCAGCAGGAGGGCGATGGATGCCCACGTACGTCGGCGCCTTGTCGCCCGGGAGGCCCCCCTGGTCCTTCAGGTGGATGAGGGCCATGGCCAGGCACAGCGCCGCGGCCGTGACTCTGGCGGGAAGGGCCCCGCCAGGCCCTGTGCCGGCGGCGGGCGTTTACGGCAGTCGGGACGTCCAGAGCAGTGAGCCGGCGGCGGCGGCGAGGGCGAACACGAGGGCCAGGCCGACGACCCACGAGGTGACCTCGCGATGCTGGGTGGTGAAGCCGATGGAGCTGCCGATGTCGGCGTACACCTGGCGCAGCTGCTTGGCCGTCGCCGCCTCGAACGCCTTGCCGCCGGTGGCGTCGGCGATGGCCGCCAGCGCCGGCCGGTTCACCGGGACGGGGATGTCCCGGCCCTCGACGGTCACGAAGCCGTTGTCGCTGCCGAAGGCGATGGTCGACACGGGAATCTTGGCGTCCACCGCGGCCGCGGTCGCCTGGTCGTTCGGCCGCCCGACCGTCGTCTCGCCGTCGGACATGAGGACGATGCGCCCGGGCGCCGGCGCCTGGCCCTGGTCGGTCGGCACCGCGGCGATGGCCGCGAGGCTGGCGTAGAGCGCCTCGCCGATCGCCGTCCGCGGCCCGAGCTGGAGGGTGTCGATGCTGCGCTTGACCAGCTCGTGGTCCGTCGTCGGCGACACCAGCACCTGGGCTGCGCCGGAGAACGCGACCAGTCCGAGGTTGAGGCGCGCCGGCACCAGGTCGACGAAGGACTTGGCCGCCTCCTGGGCGGCGGCGATGCGGGTGGGCTTGACGTCGGTCGCCTCCATGGACAACGACACGTCGATGGCCATGACCACGGTGGCCCGCTCGCGCGGCACCCGCACGGACTGCGCCGGCCGGGCGAACGCGGTGACCAGGGCGATCATGGCCAGGACGAACGCGGTGGCTGGCACGTGGCGCCGCCAGCCGGGCCGCTTCGGCGCCACGGAGTCGAGCAGGGCCAGGTTGGTGAAGCGGACCGCGTACTCCTTGCGCCGGAACTGCATGGCGACGTAGGCGGCGACCAGGGCGGCGACGACGGCCAGGAACCAGAGACGGATGCCGGAGAGGAAGGTGAGGGCGATCGTGGGCGTGATCAGCTGCGGCCCCGATATCAGCGGCAATGTCATCAGCGGACGGCTCTCTGCAGGCCACCACGACGGCGGCGGGTGGTCAGGACGTGGTCGACGATGTCCCGCAACCAGTCACGGTCCGTGCGCAGGACGAGGTGCTGGGCGCCGGCGGCGCGGATGGCGGTGGCGATCTGGGCCCGCTGGGCGGCGGCGGCCTCGGCGTAGCGACGACGGAGGTCGGCCTTGGACGTCTGGATCTCCATCCGACGCCCGGTTTCGGGGTCAACGAGGGTGAGGTACCCGACGTTCGGCAGCTCCAGCTCCCTCGGGTCGACCACCTCCACGGCCAGGACCTGGTTGCGGGCCGCCAGCCCCCGGAGGGGTCGCTCCCACCCCGGCGGTGACAGGAAGTCGGAGACGACGACGACGAGGCCCCGCCGCCGCCGGGCCACGAGATGGCTCTGGATGGCGGCGGCCAGGTTCGTCGGCCCGCCGCCGTCGACGCGCGGCCGCGTCGCCAGCTTGTGGAGCAGGGCGAACAGGGGCGCCCGCCCCGATCGGGGCGGGGTGCGGGTGATCCCGTCGGGGCGCACGATGAGCGCGCCGATCCTGTTGCCGGTGCGGGTGGTGAGAAAGCCCACGGCGGCCACCGCGGCCAGGGCCAGGTCACGCTTCTCACACTTCGCGGTGCCGAAGTCCAGGCTGGCGGAGCAGTCGACGATCACCCACGTCTCCAGCTCCCGGTCGGCGACGGGGTCGCGCACGTGGGGCACGGTGGTCCGGGCGGTGACGCTCCAGTCCATGCGCCGGACGTCGTCGCCCTCCTGGTACTCCCGGCTGTCGCCCGGCTCGCTGCCGAGGCCGGGGTGCAGGGCCTGGTAGTCGCCCTGGAGGAGCCCGTCGAGGCGGCGGGTGACGGTGAGCTCGAGGCGTCGGAGGACCTCCTCCGGCCGGCGGTCACCGGTGGTCGGAAGCAGCTTCACCGCGTCGTCGACTCCGGCGGGTGACGCACGCTCACGCCGAACGCTCGACGCCCGCTGCGCTCGGGATCTCCAGCATGTCCACGGCGGCTGAGTCCTGGCTGGGGGCCAGACGCGGCGCGGGCACCGTCGCCAGCACCCTGGCCAGCAGGTCGTCGACCGCCACGCCGTCGGCCAGGGCCTCGTAGGAGAGGACCAGGCGGTGGCGCAGCACGTCAGGGGCGACGTCGACGATGTCCTGGGGCAGGACGTAGTCGCGACCCCGCAGCAGGGCGAGGGCCCGGGCGCCGGCGATCAGGCCGAGACTGGCGCGGGGGCTGGCGCCATAGTCGATCGACTGGGCCAGGTCGCCCAGCCCGTGCTCCGCCGGCGCCCGCGTCGACTGCACGAGCCGCACCGCGTAGTCGACCACGGCCCGGTGGGCGAACACGGCGTCGGCGGCGGCCTGGAGCCGGATCAGGTCCTCCAGCGACAGCACCCGGCCGGCGTGGGGCGGGTTGACGGCCATGCGCTGGACGATCTCCACCTCCTCGTTGCGGTCCGGGTAGGTCACCTGGATCTTCATGAGGAACCGGTCGCGCTGGGCCTCGGGGAGGGGGTAGACGCCCTCGGACTCGATGGGGTTCTGGGTGGCCAGCACCAGGAACGGCTCGGGCACCTTGAACGTGGAGCCGCCGATCGACACCTGGCGCTCCGACATGACCTCGAGCAGGGCGGACTGCACCTTGGCCGGGGCCCGGTTGATCTCGTCGGCCAGGACGAAGTTGGCGAAGATCGGGCCGAGCTGGACGTCGAAGGACTCACTCGACTGGCGGTAGATACGGGTACCGACCAGGTCGGAGGGGATGAGGTCGGGCGTGAACTGCAGGCGCACGAAGCTCCCGCCCACCACTTCGGCCAGGGTCTCCACGGCGAGGGTCTTGGCCAGGCCGGGCACCCCCTCGAGCAGGCAGTGGCCGCGGGCGAGCAGGCAGGCCACCAGGCGCTCGATCACCCGGTCGTGCCCGACGATGACCTTCTTGACCTCGAAGAGAGCCTGCTCGAGCTGAGCGGCGTTGGCGGCGGCGACGACGGGATCGGTCATTCGACGAATGCTACGACTGCGACAGCCGTACCTACTCTCGGGTGCATGGGCCCAGCATCGCCCGGGAAGCTGGGAGGCGCCTGAGAGCGGGCTGTCAGACCGGTATGTGCGAGGGGGGACCCGCGGGTCACATCCCGGCGGAGCAGTCAGCCGAGGCCGTGCAGCTCCGGCTTCATCATCCGGCCCATGAGGACGGCGACCACCTCGTCGGCCGGGGTTACCCCGTGGAGGACGGCGACCACTTGGTCGGCGATGGGCATCTCGACACCGACCCGGGCCGCCAGAGCCACGACCGCGTCCGACGTCCGGATCCCCTCGGCCACCATGCGGGTCCCGGCGGTGATCTCGGCCAGGCTGCGGCCCCGGGCCAGCTCCTCGCCCACCCAGCGGTTCCGGCTCCGGCGGCTGCAGCACGTCGCCACCAGGTCGCCCATGCCGGTCAGCCCGCCGAAGGTGAGGGGCTGGCCGCCGAGGGCCACGCCCAGCCGGGTCAGCTCGGCCACGCCCCTCGTGATCAGGGCGGCGCGCGTGTTGTCGCCGAAGCCCATCCCGTCGGCGATGCCGGCGGCGATGGCCGCGACGTTCTTCAGCGCCCCCCCCAGCTCGCACCCGATCACGTCGGGGTTCGTGTAGACCCGGAACGAGCCGGTGCTGAACAGCTGCTGGAGCTCCTCGGCCAGCTCGGCGTCGGCGGTGGCGATGACGCTCGCCGTCGGGTGACCGGCCACGATCTCACCGACCAGGTTCGGCCCGGTCAGCACCGCGCAAGGATGGCCCGGCGCGGCCTCGGCGATGACCTCGGTCATGCGACTGAGGCTCCCCTGCTCCACCCCCTTGGTCAGGCTGACGACCGGCACACCCGGTGGGATCGCGGCGTGGGCCTCGGCCAGCACGGCCCGGAACCCGTGCGACGGGACGGCCATCACGACGACGTCCGCCCCGTCGACCGCGTCGGCCAGCGACGACGTCGCCCGCAGCGACCCCGGCAGGGCCAGTTCGGGCAGGTAGTCGGTGTTGCGCGCGGTGGCGGCGATGGCGGCGGAGAGCTCCGGCCGGCGGGCCCACAGGGTCGTCGGGCCCTTGAGGGCGCACATGGCTGCCATGGCCGTCCCCCACGAGCCTGCGCCCAGGACCGCGACCTTGGCCGGCATGTTGCGAACCTAACCGCGGCGGACCGGGCCCCCGGCGGACGCCCGATGCCGCTCCCCTACACTCGACCGGGATGGCCCGCGAGGAGTTCGTCATCGCCCAGCTGTCGGACCTGCACTGCGGCTCGCCGTACTTCGACGCCGAGCTGCTGGAAACGGCCGTCAAGGAGACCATCGCCATCGGCCCGGACCTGGTCGTCATCGGCGGCGACCTGACGGCGGAGGGCTACGCCGGGGAGTTCCGCACCGCGCAGCGGTACCTGGAGCCGCTCTTCGACGCCGGCCTCACCGTGCTGGTCATCCCGGGCAACCACGACTCGAAGAACGTCGGCTACCTCCATTTCCGGGACACCTTCGGCGTGGGCGACGTGGCCGAGAAGGGCGACCGGGTGCTGTCGCTCACCCTGCCGTCCCTCGACGGGCGGGATCCGCTGCGGGTCCAGGTCGTCGCCATCGACTCGTCGAAGCCGGACCTGGCCGAAGGCGAGGTCGGCCGGGAGCGGTACCGGTGGATTCGCGACCAGTTCTCGGCCGAGGCCGAGTTCAAGATCTTCGTGCTCCACCACCATCTGGTGCCGGTGCCGGGCACCGGCCGCGAGCGCAACACCGTCTGGGACGCCGGCGACGTGCTGGCCCTCCTGGCCGAGCTGAAGGTCGACATGGTCCTGTCCGGGCACAAGCACGTCCCCCACGTCTGGCTGCTCGACCACGTGCTCCTGGTCACCTCCGGCACCGTTTCGTCCCACCGGGTGCGGGGCTACACCCGCCCGTCGTTCAACGTGCTGGAGATCAGCCCCGACGAGGTGCGGGTCACCCTGAAGTACCCGGGGACCGGCGAGCGGGTGGCGGGCGTGCTCGACCGGCGGCGCATGGCCCTGGCCTCCAACCCGGACCTGGCCGCCATGTTCGCCAAGAGCACGTGGAGGCCCTGAATGTCCCAGTACCTGCGGCTGTACCAGAGCGCGGTCGCCCCGTCCGACGTGGAGGAGATGCGGCACATCTTCGCCGACGAGGTGGCCCCGGTGTTCGCCGGCTGCGCCGGGTGCCTGGGGGTGGAGCTGGCGGTGAGCATCGAGCCCAACGCCGGCGGACTGGTGGAGGGAGCGGCCATCTCCCGATGGTCCTCGCTCGACGAGATGTCGGCGGCCATGGCGTCCAAAGAGGTGCAGGGCGCCATCGTGGCGGTGCGCCGGCTGCTGCGCCAGGAGCCCGTCTCCAAGGTCATGCACGTACTCCAGTGACCGGCCCGGGTCCGGCCACCGATCCGGGCGGGGCCGCGGACCTGGGCCGGGCGGCCGGCCTCGGCCCCGTCGCCGTCCTGGTGCCGGTGAAGGCCTTCGGGGAGGCCAAGCTGCGGCTGGCTCCCGCCCTCGATCCCGCCCACCGGGCCGAGCTGGCCCGGGCCATGGCCACCCACGTCGTCAACTCGGCCACGCCCCTCCCCGTCGCCGTCGTCTGCGACGATGCCGAGGTGGCGACCTGGGCGCGGGACATGGGCGCGCTCGTGGTGTGGGAGCCGGAGCGGGGCCTCAACCGGGCGGTGGAGGCGGGCGTGGCCCGCCTGGCCGCCGACGGGGCGGAGCGGGTCGTGGTGGCCCACGCCGACCTGCCCCAAGCCGGACGGCTGGCCTGGGTCGCACGCTTCGCCGGCGTGACGATCGTCCCCGACCACCGGGACAACGGCACCAACGTGGTCTGCGTCCCCGGCCGCGCCGGCTTCACGTTCTCCTACGGCCCCGGCTCCTTCACCCGGCACGGGGCCGAGGCCCACCGGCTGGGCCTGCCCCTGCGGGTCGTCCGCGAGCCGTCGCTGTCGCACGACGTCGACCTCCCCGCCGACCTGGTCGAGTACCGGAAGCTGGCGGCGCGCCCGTGACCGCGTCGGTGGACCTCGCCGTGCCCGGGCGGGCGCTCGCCATCGCCGCCCACCCCGACGATGTGGAGTTCGGTTGCGGCGGGACCCTGGCCAAGTGGGCGGCCTCCGGGTGTGAGATCCACCACCTCGTCTGCACCGACGGCTCCAAGGGCTCCTGGGATCCGGCGGAGGACACCGCCGCCCTCGTCGCATCCCGCCAGGCGGAGCAGCGGGCGGCCTCGATCGCGTTGGGCGGGACCGGGTCGGTGGTGTTCCTGGGATGGCGGGACGGCGAGCTCGACTCCGGGCTGCGCCAGCGGGCCGACGTCTGCCACTGGATACGGCAGCTCCGGCCCGACGTGGTCCTCGGCCACGATCCGTGGAAGCGCTACCGGCTGCACCCCGACCACCGCCACGCCGGGCTGCTGGCCGTCGAGGGCATCGTCGCCGCCCGGGACCCCCACTTCTTCCCCGAGCAGTCGGCGTCGCCCCACCGCCCGTCGCACCTCCTGCTGTGGGAAGCCGACGAGGCGGACCACGTCGAGGACATCACCACGAGCATCGACCGCAAGCTCGCCGCCCTGTTGGAGCACCGCAGCCAGTACCGCACCACCATGGACGTGGACGATCCGGCCTCGACGGAGCAGCTCGAGCGTTTTCGCGACCGGATACGCGAGCGCTCGGCGACGGCCGGCGCCCAACTCGGCATGGCCTTCGCCGAGCAGTTCAAGCTGCTCTCCAAGCTGTAGCTCCGGCCGGGGCGGGCTCGCTCGCCCCGCCTTACCTGGCCGACTTCTTGGTGGCCTTCTTTGCCGGAGCCTTGGCGGCCGCCGACTTGGTGGCCACGGGCGCCGACTTCTTGGCCGCCGGCGCCGACTTCTTGGCCGCGGCGGACTTCGATCCCTTCTTGGCGCCCTTTGCCGGGGCGGGGTTGAGCGCCGCCTTCAGCGCGGTGCTGGCCGAGAACTTCAGGGCGCGCGACGCGGCGATGGGCACCGGATCGCCGGTGCGCGGGTTGCGGCCGGTGC
>JALYYN010000101.1 GCA_030946525.1 Actinomycetota bacterium
TCGCCGAAGAAGTTCTCGATGTCGGCCTCGAGGACGAACTGCTGCCCTCGGGGGAACGCCACCCTGATCTTCTCCAGGGCATCGGTGGCCGAGCGCTTCGGGCGGAACCCGAAGCTCACAGGTAGGAGGTGAGTGGCCGGGGGGAATCGCACCCCCCGGCTCTCGCAGAACCCGGCGTGAACGTCTCCGCTCACCGGGCTCCCACTGCCCAGCCTCCGGGACGAGCCCCGATTGCCCAGTGCGCGAAGAGATCGGGCTCGCGTCGCACGACGCTCGCCAACCAGCTCCACGCCCGCACCGGCCTTCGGCGCAGCCTCTTGAACTTCCGCATGGCCCATCGAACGAGGTACTCGTTGATGTGGCGGAGGAGGACCTGCAACCTGGAGCGGTAGAAGCGCCCGTAGTAGCCGATCCACCCCCGCACGATCGGATTGATCGTTCGGGCGAGGGCGCCGAGGGTCAGGTCACTGCGGCGGTGCAGCCGCCAGCGTCGGATCTCGTGGCGGACCGCCTTGGCGGCGTCGTCGCTCACCGCCGGCAGGAAGCCGACGAAGGTCCGGCCAGCCTTGCTTCGGGCCAGCCGGGGACGAAACGTGTAGCCCAAGAAGTTGAAGCGCTCGTGCTCGTAGGAGCCACCCCGCTTGTCGTCCTTGCAGAACACGATGCGCGTCTTGCCTGGATGCAGCTCCAAGCCGACCTGCGCCATCCGCTGTCCGATCGCGCCGAGGACCCGACGGGCCTCTGCCTCGGTCCGGCAGTGGACCACCGCATCATCCGCGTAGCGCTCGAAGTGAATGGCCGGGAACTCCCGGGCCATCCAGGCATCGAACGTGTAGTGGAGGAAGAGGTTTGCCAACAGGGGCGAGATTGCGGAGCCTTGCGGCGTCCCGCGTTCCCGGCTGACCAAGGTGCCGTCCTCCCGTTGCAGGGGCGCGGTGAGCCACCGCTGCACGTAGAGGAGGACCCAGCGCAGGTCCGTGTGCTTCGACACCGTCCGCAGGACGAGTTCGTGGTCCAAGCTGTCGAAGAACGCCCGGATGTCGAGGTCGATCACCCAGGCGTATCGCCAGCACCGTTCCCGACATGCCTTCACCGCGTCGAGCGCAGACCGTCCCGGCCGGTAGCCGTAGGAGTCGGGGTGGAACAGCGGCTCCACCTCCGGCTCCAGATACGACCGCACGACCGTCTGGGCGACCCTGTCCGACACGGTGGGCACGCCGAGGACGCGGACGCCCTTGCCCCCTGCTTTCGGTATCTCCACCGCCCGGACCGGCGGCGGGAAGTACGTCCCCGAGGACATTCGATTCCAGAGCTTGTAGAGGTTCCTCTCGAGGTTCCGCTCGAACTCTGCGATCGACTCCCCGTCGACACCAGCGGCCCCCTGGTTGGCCTTGACCTTCTCGTAGGCCTCCCAGACAACCCACTTGGAAATCTCGAACGGCTTGTCCGTCAGCTTTGGCTCGCCCACCGGCTCCTCCCGCATCCTCGCGGTTGACCACCGGACGAGCCCGGGCAGCCCGCCCCCTTCGCTCGGCCCGCATTACCGGGCGTCATCGCTACTACGAGGCGGTCCGCCCCTGGACCCCGCATCGGTACTCTGCCCCTGGCGGTTTCTGCCGCTTGGGGTCCTCCCTCTGGCGACCGGGGGGCATACCGCCCAGTTGAACGGCCGCAGTATCGGGGTTCAGGTTCCCACGTTCCGCACCGGAGCCTGAGCCGGGCTCGCGCCGCCTTCATGCCGGGCGCCACCTGGGCAGTAGGCAGGTTTCCCCCAGGCTCGTCCCGGGGCACAGACTCGACCCCGGTTTCGACGCCGTCCTTTCGATTTCGACACGTCATCTGCGGTTCGCTCTCGCTCGCCTTCCTGGCTCACACCTGACGCCATCTCCGGGCGCCTTTTCCGCAACGCTCACCACCCCGGCTCTTGACCGGCGCAGCTTGCGGTGGTTTGGAGCCTCCCCCTGCAGGGCGGCTCCGGAGGACCTACCTCCATCTCCGGCACAGCACCGCATCGTCGGACTCGAACTTCTACATCGACTCCTCCTTTGCGTTCGTGGCACACAGTCCGCCTCGAAGATCGGCTCGAGCACCAGCTTCAAGGATGCTTGCACGACCCGATCGGCGGCAGTCGGGATTCCTAGGCGTCTGAGTTTCCCCGACGTCTTCGGGATCGTCTTCTCCCGCACCCGGGTGGGAGTGAACCGGCGGGCTTTGAGATCGTCTCGCAGCCCGCTGAGGAACTCCCCGGCGCCGAACACGATGGAGCGGGGAACGACTCCATCGACCCCGGCGGTGCGCCCGCCCTTGTTTGCCCACACCCGGTTCCATGCCACGGCAAGGAACGACGGGTCATGGACGAGGTTGTAGAGATCATCGAACCGGCGAGCCGGATCGTTGACCGCCCATTGGTGCAGCTTCGTCTGCATCGCGTGTACCCGGAGCTCGGCCTCGTCGAGGTCGGGCCACGGTGCGCCGATGTTCACCAGCGTCCTCCACGTCCTGTGTCGATGCTGCGGACACGCTGGAGTCCTTCGCCATGTAGCCGGCTTTCCCGGCCTCGGACTACTACGACTCCTCCGTCCCATCTCGGCCTCGGCCGGCAACGGGCCTTCCCGCCGGGCAGCGGGCTGCTGTCCGGTGAGGGCACCGCCGAGATGGTTCCCACGTTCACCATGAACCGTTCGACGGGTGAGGCGCCCAGCTCTGCCCCAGCGGTATCGCCACGCCTACGCCGCAGGCTTTCAACGTGGCCTCCCTGACGGCGACCCTTTGCCGACGAAGGAGTTCCCCGCACGACGTCGTGCGGGTGCGCACCGCAAACCAGCCCTGATCCACCAGGTTTCGAGCTGGGGTCTTCTCTTGAGGGGCTTTATGCACTGGTTCCTCTCGTACACCTTCCCGTCTCGCTTGCCGGACCCGAGCCATCTGGCAGTGCTGGCCCGTCCCGGCGTTGTCGAGGCTGCTCCCGTCCTCTCCTGCGTTCCCAGGGTCAGACTGCCTCCAGCTTCGTCGGCCCGCTGCGACGAGCCGACGGCGGTGTCCTTTCATCACCGCACGGTTACATGGCGCCTCGTGGCGCACCGGGTCGCAGAAGAAGACCTCGATGTCGGCATCGGCCTGGAGCCTGGCCCAGTTGGCCATCTCCCGGCCCTGGTCCCAGGTCAGGGAGCGCCGGACCGCGTCGGGGAGATCGGCGGTGAGCTCGATCAAGCAGGCGTAGACGGCCTGGGCGTCGTGGCCCTCGGGGAGATCGCCGAGCAGCAGGAACCGGCTCCGGCGCTCGACGACGGTCACCAAGGCGGAGCGGTTGAACGCGCCCATGATGAGGTCGCCTTCCCAGTGGCCGGGGAAGGCTCGATCGGCGGCCTCGGGCGGACGGGCGCTGATCGGGGTGATCGGCCCGAGAACGTTGGCCCGCTTGGCGTTCTCGCCCCGGCGCCGAGGCCGGCGACGCAGCCGGCCCGATCTCAGCGCTCCGATCAGCTCGCGCTTGAGGCCGCCTTTGCCCTGCAGGTACAACGACGTGTAGATCGTCTCGTGCGACACCCGCATCTCCGGGTCGTCGGGATGGTCGAGAACCAGTCTGGCCGCCACTTCTGCCGGCGACCATCTCTTCACGAGACCCTCGGCGACGACGGCCGCCAGCGCTACGTTGGCCACGAGCTTTCGGACCTTCGGGCGCCGGGCGCGTCCGTTGCTGGCCCGCTGCGCGGCCATGGCCTGGTACCCGTCCCGGCCGCCGTTGTCCTTTACCTCCCGGCTCACTGTCGACGTCGGTCGGTGCAGTCGTCGCGCCATCGTCGCGAACGGCTCATCCCGAGCGAGTGCCACCTCGATCGCCTGTCGCTCCTCGGCACCCAGTCGTACTCCCGGCATTCGCCCTCCGTCGTTGCTCCGTCAGCCGGTCACCATGACCGACCTGTTGCAACGACTGGTGGACCCCGCCGGATGACACCCGACGGGCTCAACCTCACGCAGTCGAATCGGCCTGCGGGATGGCAGGACGTCTTCCACTTCCACTTGCATGTGATTCCGAGGGTGGGCGGGCGATGGACTTGTTCCGCCGTGGCGACCAACGCATCCATCAGACGACCGGCTGTCAGCGACGCTCGCCCGGCTCCGATAGCGCATAGTCACCTCGTAACTCATCCTTGAGAAGCGGGTACCGATCAAATGTCTCGGTGCTCGGCACCGTGTCCCTGTTACGCCGAACTCGGCATAACGGGGACTATGCCGAGGATTGGATTATGCCGCGATCTCCTTCGAATGCTGAGCGTGGAGCGAGATCAGCGTCGGTGCTGGCGGCATAATCAGAGGTCCGAC
>JALYYN010000102.1 GCA_030946525.1 Actinomycetota bacterium
ATGAATCTCTCCTCAAGGCACTGCACTTCATGATGATGAAGTATGACCTCACGAAGCATCCTGGCCAATGGCGCCCGGGTGCGGTGTGGGTTCAGGACCAGGACGGGCGTAACGTCTACTCGGCGCCCGACCGGGAGGAAATCGAGCAACTCGTCGCCGAGACCCTCGGAGACATCAATAGTGGCGACGGTGAGCCGATCGCCCGCGCTGCGATGGCCCACCTGAACCTTGCCTTGGTGCACCCGTTCAGTGATGGAAACGGCCGCATGGCCCGGTGTGTCCAGTCGTACGTGCTCGCCAACGAAGGCGTTCTTTCGCCCGAGTTCTTGAGTGTTGAGGAGTACCTCGGCCGTAATACGACGGCGTATTACGAAGTACTGCGCGAGGTCGCACACGGCGAGTGGAGCCCACACAGGGACACGCGGCCGTGGCTTGAGTTCTGTTTGACTGCGCACTACCGGCAAGCTGGCACGCTCTTGCGCCGGATCCAGGAGACCGAAGCGCTATGGGATCGCTGTGAGCAGCTTGCGCATCGCCACGCTCTACCCGATCGGTGCGTTGGTGCACTCTGTGACGCATCCAGGGGCTGGCGCCTCCGACGCTCGCTGTACGTCAAGACGGTTCAATCTTCATCGGGTGAAGTAATCACGGACGCCACGGCGACACGAGATCTTCGGGCCATGGCGAAGTCAAGCCTACTTGATTCTGTGGGGGAAAAGAGGGGTAGGTATTACCTTCCAACCGAAGACCTCCGCAGGGTTTGGATCAATATCCGAGACCAGCGACCGAGTCGGGGCGCCGAAGATCCCTACGCTCTTAGTCAGCGCCCACTACCCGGATTCACGGCCTAAAGGAGCCCCTAAAGGACTCAACGCAGAATACCGCTCCGAATTGTGACGGTCCGGCTTCCGAGCTCCCTTCCGGCCGCGCGACGAGCCGAACGAGGGTCGGCTTCGGCGACCCGGCCTGACTACGAGGCGAGGGTCGGGGTACGACGGGCGCCGAACTCAGGATGGCTCTGCGCCGGGCCGGGAAGCCTGCGGAGTCGAATCGTCCCGTCGGGCTCGCGACCAACAACGAGGGCTAACGCCGGCGGAACCTCGTCATCACCGACGACCAGGTAGTCCCCTGCATGTGGATCGAGCGGGATGCGAGCGTGCCGAAGGTGGCCGGTCACTATGCCCGTCTCCTACTCCTGGTGGTCGTCTGCCCACAGCCCCACGGTCGGCGGCTGATCCACGCCCACCATCGTACGACTGGTCGTCCGGGACATAGCCCGGGCTCGTTACCACCCTGCACTGGGCGTCGTCGCCGACCAGGTCCGCGCTGCCGTTCCCGACGTTCCCTTGTACGGAACGCCAGCGTCACGCCGCGCACCTGATCGGCGACTATACGTTCCGGTTCGCAGTAGCTCACGAGCCCGCCCACGTCGCACTCGACCACGAAGGTGTCAGGGTCGCGACCTCGCCGCCGACGCATCCGTCGCTCCTGCACCGGGTAGTCGACCTCAAACGAACCGCTCGCGACCTCGCCGGCGACAATGCCATCGCGGGTCTGGAACGTGTCCGCGGCGATCTGTGGTCCTTCATCAGCGCCATCTGGGACGCCGCCGAGAAGAGGAAGGCCTCAGTGTCGGCTGAGGTGACGAAAGTCCCTCCGGAAGGGATACCCGGCGGCGTCGACGCGCGAGGTCCTCCGGCTCTTCGAGACCTGCCCGATCGGCGTGATCGACGGGCTCGTCTCCGCCGGCGGGGCTGGCTCGCGGGCCTCCGTGGAGGAAGTGCTGTTGGAGTTGCCAGAGGAGTTCGGAGCGTTTGTCCGCATGAGCAGAGCGGCCAGGGTCGACGCGATTCTGGGCCTTTCCGCTTGAGCGTCTCCACGACACCGCTCCCCGACATGGCGAAGCGCGTGTGGCTAACATCTGGGCACAGGCGGGTAAGCGGATACCGCCCCACGTTTGCAGCACGGAGGCCGACGGTGTCAGTGCAGACGACGTACCCCGGCGTGTACATCATCGAGCGGCCCTCGGGCTCGCACGTCATCACCGGGGTTTCCACCTCGGTGACGGCCTTCGTCGGCGCCGCCCGGAGGGGGCCGGGTGACAGCCCGACCCGATTGTCCAGCTTCGCGGACTACGTCCGCACGTTCGGCGACGTCATGGACCCGGTTCACCCCATGGGCCACTTGGTCGGCCACTTCTTCGCCAACGGGGGGAGCCAGGCGATCATCGTCCGCGCCCTCGGCGCAGGTGCCCACGCGGCCTCCCACGGGTTTGTCCCGGTCGATGCCCTCGGGCTGACGCTGACGGCGCGGTCTCGCGGCGCATGGGCAAACGGCACCGCGCCAACGCCGGCCGCCCGCTCCGGCATCTTCGCCGAAGTCGCGGCGGCAACCCAGTTCGCGTCCGACCGGTTCAAGCTCACGATCACCGAATGGGCCCCCGGGGCCGGCGGCGGGCCGGCCTCGACCCTCGCCACGGAGACCTTCGACGACGTGAGCATGTCGCCCGGCAGCAACCGCTACGTGGTGAACGTCGTGAACGCCGGGAGCACGCTCGTGACGGCGGCGGTCAGCGGAGTGGCGGCGCCCGCACCGCCGGCAGGGACGTCGACCGGGAGTTTGTCGCCGGGCTCCGTCACCGTCGGCGGCCAGACCCTGCGGCTCTCCGTCGACCAGGGGCCGCCGACCGATTTCGTCTTCTTCCCTGACGAGATCCCGCCGGCGGCCCATGACCTCGACGAGATCTGCCAGCACATCGCCGACGCGGGATGGCCGGTGGTGGGCAGCCATCCCGGCGGCGCGAGCGGGCCGCTGGTGCTGACGAGCAAGACCGCGTCGTTGGACAGCGCTGTCGTCGTCGGCCTCACCGGCACGAACGACGCGTCGGAGGCGTTCGGGCTCGGCCGAGCCCGCGGAGGCACGGAGGTGAGCGGCAGCGCCCAGTACCGCCCGGCCGTCGCGTCGGCCGGACTGGCCGGCGGCACCGACGGGACACCAGTGACCGCGGCGGAGATCGTGGCGTCCACGGACGGTGAGGGCCTGCTGGCGCTCGACGCGCTCGACTCTCCCCGCTTCAACCTGCTCTGCCTGCCCGGGGTGACCACGGCGGACACCGGGGCGGTGAACACCGCTCTCGACTACTGCCGCCGGCAGAAGGCGTTCATGCTCGTCGACCCGGCTCCCAGCCTCAACCCCGCACAGCTGAAGCCGGCGGCCGACCTGCTCAGGGGCGAGGGCGCGCACGGCGCGGTGTACTGGCCCCGGCTGCTCACCCCCGACTCCGGCAGCGTCGGTTTCCCGCCGAGCGGCGCAGTCGCCGGTGTCATAGCTCGCACCGACGCGTCCCGCGGGGTCTGGAAGGCGCCGGCCGGCCTGGGCGCCGGTGTCTCCGGCCCCATCGGTCTCGCCGCTCCAACCAACGACGACGTGTCGGGCGACCTCAACCCCGTCGGCCTGAACGTGCTGCGGACCTTCCCGGGCGCGGGCATCGTGGTGTGGGGGGCGCGGACGCTGGCGGGCAGCGACATCCTGTCGAGCGATCAGAAGTACGTCCCCGTCCGGCGCCTCACCGACTACCTCGCAGCCAGCTTGTATCTTGGCACGCAGTTCGCGGTGTTCGAGCCGAACGACCCCGAGCTGTGGGGCCAGCTGCGGCTGGCCGTCGGCGGGTTCATGCGGGGCCTCTTCCGCCAGGGGGCATTCCAGCAATCGGAGAAGCACGCCGAGTCGGACAGCTTCTTCGTCATCTGCGACGCCACGGTCAACCCGCAGACCGAGATCGATGCCGGCCGGGTCAACGTCGTCGTCGGCTTCGCGCCCCTGAAACCGGCGGAGTTCGTCGTCATCACCATCACGCAGTTGAGCCAGGCGGGAGCTTGAAATGGCCCAGTTCACCGTCAACCCAACGCGCTTCGATCCGTACAAGAGTCACATGTTCAGGGTGAAGTGGGACGGCGTCTACGTCGCCGGCCTGTCGAAGATGTCGATGCTCAACCGCTCGACGGCGCCGGTAACCCACCGCGTCGGGGGCGACCCGAGCCACGCCCGCAAGAGCCCGGGCCTGACGACCTACGACGCCGTCACGCTCGAGCGGGGCGTCACCCACGACCCGGCGTTCGAGGCGTGGGCGAACAAGGTGGCGAGCCTGGAGCAGCCCGGGATCTCGCTGAAAGACTTTCGCAAGGATCTGATGGTCGACGTCTTCAACGAGGCCGGCCAGAAAGTTCTCAGCTACCAACTGTTCCGCTGCTGGGTCTCGCAGTACCAGGCACTGCCCGCGCTTGATGCATCGACTGCGGTCGTCGCCATCCAGACGATCAAGATCGAGATCGAGGGCTGGACGCGCGACCCCTCGGTCACCGAGCCCGCCGAGCTGAGCGTCTGACGTTGGGGGGCCGCGTGCCTGAAGGTACGCGTGCTCCCGCGCCGGGTGGCGCGGTGGCGTCGCCGCGCCCGGACGGCCTCGCCGCGCTGGTCGGAGCGCTGGACGAGGGAGGGAGCGCGCTCGACCAGGCCATCGCCGTGCTGCGCTGGGACGCCACGGATGCTGATCTGGCCGCGGCCGGCGTCACCGATGCCGCTGACTTCCCGCTGGGAACGGCGGACAGAATCCTGCTGGGCGCCTACGAACGGGCGCTCGGACGGACTCTCGAGCGCACCGTTGCGTGCCCCGCATGCGGGGAATGGACGACGCTCCCGCTCTCGCGCGCATCCGTCGGCGAGTACTGCCCGCGCAGCGCCTGGTCGGGGCCGGGCGCCGGCGTGCGGGAGCCGAGCTACGCCGACCTGCATGCGGCGGGGGGCGATGCCGACGTGCTGCTGGCCCGCTGCGCCGTCGGGCCGGCGGCGACGCTCGACGACCTGGGGCGCGCCGAGGGCTCGCTGTGCGGGCCGCTCCTCTCGACCTGCGTGGCGTGCGGCGTCCCCCTGGTCGACGACGTGGACGTGCTGGGGCTGGTATTGGCCGGGCTCGTCGAACTCCGGGCCGAGCTCGACTGGCAGCTGCACCTCCTGGCGACTGCGTACGGCTGGGACCCGCCGACCATCGACGCCCTTCCTGATTCCCGCCGGCGGAGGTTGGCCGACCTCGTCGCGTCGGTACCGGGGCGGCTCGGTCGATGAGCGCCGTCCCCGCGGCCCTCGCCCGGCTGCTGGCCCGGGCCACGCTTCCCCCGATCGGCACCGACCGGGCCGTCGCCGAGGTAGCGGTGGCCGCCCCGGGCCCGCCGTCGATCCCTCGCGCCGACGTCGTCCCGCCTGCCGCGCCCCGCGCCCCCCGCCCGGAAGCACCGGTCGTCGAAGTGGCGAAGGCGACGTCTGCACCTGACCATGCGCTCCCGCCACCCGCACCCGCAGCCAGGCCGGCGGGAACGCTCGGGCCGGCACCCGCCGTCCCCGCCCCCCCGGCCGTGGCCCGGCCGAGGAGTCCAGTGGCAGTCGCCACCGTGGCGCCGATTGCCGCCACGCGTTCCGCCGCGCCCGGCGCGGCAGCCCCGGTGATCGCCGCGGCGCCGGCCGCTCAGGTCGACGCCACCCTTCCCGTCGCGGCCACCCCTCCGAACGCGCGACGAGGGGAAGCGGCCCGCGCACCGGTAGAGACACCCGCCCCGCCGGCCGTCGCCGCCCCGCCGGTCGACATCGACCGCTCCCTGGGGGGCGGGGCGCCCGAAGCCCTTCCCGCGCCTCCGTCTCCTTCCCCTGCGCCCGGACCCCAGCCGATCCCGCCGGTCGAGCGGCTCCCCGCCTCGCCGTCCCCGCCGCCGGTCGTGATCGGGCAGATCGCCGTGCACGTCGCCGCCCCGGCCCAGGCCGCCGATCCCTTCGCCGGCTGCCGAGCGCTGACCGACGGCCTCACTGCACGCCGAGGCGGTGGCTGGTGAGCCTGTTCACCCCGGGACCCCCGGTGCTGGCCGGAGTGGACGCCGTGTTGCGGGTGCTGACCACCGAGGCGCTCAAAGGGCTCCCGAACCCGGTCGGGGTGACCGTCGGCCCCCTCGACCGGCCCGTTGGCGGACCCCGGCTCAACTGGTTCCTCTACCGGGTCGAGCCGGCGCCCGCCCTGGTCAACATGGAGCCGCCCCAGAACGGCTGGACGACCCGGCGGGGACGGCCACCCCTCGCCCTCTCGCTCCACTACCTGCTCACCGCCGACGCCGGCGAGCTGTCGGAGACCGGCGCCGAGGACGACGTCGTCCATGGCGCCCTCTCCGCGCTGATGTCCGCGCTGCATGACAACGGCATCTTTGGCCCGCAGACACCGATCGCCACCGCCCCGTCGCGAACCGTCGCCATGGTTGCCGACGCGCTCACGGACATGGTCGAGCCCCTTCGCATCAGCCCGGATCCCGTCCCGATCGAGACCATGACGGCACTGTGGAACACCGGGTCCCACGCGCTGCGGCTGTCGGTCGGCTACCAGATCAGCCTGGTGACGGTGCCGTCCCAGATCGCGTTTGCCGCGGGGCCGCCGGTACAGACGCCGGTGGTCGGCGTGGCGCCCTCGATGGGTCCGGTGATCCGCTCCATCGAACCGTTGACCGTGTTCTTCGACCAGCCGATCACCCTTGTCGCCCGCGGCCTGACCGACACGTTCCGCATCACCGCCGGCCGCCTCCCGGGCGACCCCGACGACCCCGGCGACGGCCGTCCCGACCCGGCGCACACCCACAGCACGGGTCCGTGGACGCTCAACTCGGTCGTCGGTGCCGGGGGCCTGACCGTGCGCCTGCCGAACGGCGAGCTGGCGCCGGGCCTGCGCCCACTCGTCGTCACCAACCTGGCCGACGGGCTGCCGGCCGGAAGCGGCCACGGGGTTGTGACGGTAGTCCCGAAGGTGGTGTCGGCGGCCGCGCCGCTGCACGAAGGGTCGACCATCACCCTGACTGTCTGCCACGTGACCGGCGCCGGCGAGGCGTTCGTCGGCGGCACGTCCGTGCCGTACACGATCATCGGGCCCGGCACGATCCGCGCCGTCGTCCCGCCTCTCCCTCCTGGTCCCACCGTGCCCGTGAGCCTCCGGGTCGGAACGAAGTCGGGCCCGGCCACCGAGCTGCCCGCCGGCCCGTGACCAACGTGGCCGCTATCCCCGTCTCCCCCGCCTCCCCGGCATCGCCGGCCGCCGGGCGCCACGACCCCCGCCTGCGCGCCTGGCGCGATCTGTTCAGCTCGGCCGCCGCCGCTGTCCTGCGCGACTACCAGGCCGCGTGGAACGAGCCCAGACTTGACGACGCGGGGCGCGCCTCGGCCGCGGTCGGCCTGGTCGCCGGGTCCCCCGCGCACCCTCGGCCGGTCCTCCCGGAGGACGGCCTTCTGGCCCGCATCGTCGCCCTGACCGGCCTCGACGCCGGCAGCGAGGCGATCGTCGCAGTCGCGTGGTGGTCCACCGTCGACCCGCAGGTCGCGGTCCTGCTCGGGTGCGTCCACGACGACGCCGGCCGCCGCTACCCGACACTCGGTGCGCTCGCCATCGTCTTCGCCGCCGCAGGGGTCGACGTCCCGCTCGTGGTGGAGACCGGCCACCCGCTGGTGGCACAGGGCCTGTGCGAGCCCGTCCCCGATGCCGCCGCCCCAGTCCACCTCCCACCGACGACCTCTGCGCTGCTCGCCGGCGATCGGGCCGAGCCTCCCGCATCCGACCGCATACCGCCGCGCGTCGGCGCCGTCGCCCGGCGCGCCGCGGCCCTCATCGCGCAGGGCGGACGCGTGCTCGTGCGCTGTGAGCTGGCGGACGACCGCGACCTCGTTTGCCAGGCGGTCGCCGGCCTGCTCGGGATCCCGCTGGCCACGGCCGTCCGGTCGGCGCCGGTCGCCACGCTGCTGTTCCGGCTCCGGTACGAGCTGCCCGCCGCCGTCCTGTCCCGGGCGGACGAGCCGCCCGACGGGTGCCTGCTCGCGGCCGCCGGCCCGGACGCCGCCGGTCCGGGGCGGCATGTGCTCGACCTGGGGCCGCCGGACCTCGACGAGGCCCAGCACGCC
>JALYYN010000127.1 GCA_030946525.1 Actinomycetota bacterium
CACCCACGCCGCGCGCCGCGCCCTCTCCGGCGCTGGCGCCCGTCGCCCTGGCGCCGCCGGTGGGGCCGTTGCGGACCCCCTCCGGGCCCCGGCCGCCATCGCCCGCTCGGCTCAAGGTCATCCGCAAGCGTCGCCGCCGCCGTCGCACCCTCATCGCCTGCACCTTTCTGACCACGGTGTGCACCTTCGTCACCGGCGTCGGTTACGTGTACCTCCAGGGCCGGCTGGATCGGATCAAGCGCCTGGACCTGGCCGGCCTGGCCGGCGACACCCCCGGCGCGGTGATGAACGTTCTCCTGGTCGGCTCGGACACCGCGTCGGGCCTGGACGGCGCCGTCGCCGACAGCTTCGGCCAGCCCGAGGCCCCGGGCCGGAGCACCGACACCATCATGATCCTCCACGTCGACCCCCGGGCGCAGACGGCGGCGATCGTGTCCGTGCCCCGCGACCTCTACGTCCCCATCAACGGTGCGACGCCCGACCGGGTCAACACCGCCTTCGCCACGGGCGGTGCCGAGAGGCTGATCGGCACGATCAGGTCGGCCCTGGGCGTGCCCATCAACCACTACGTGCAGGTCGGCTTCTCCGGCTTCAAGGATCTCATCGACGCGGTGGGCGGCCTCACCCTGTACGTGCCCTACCCGGTCCGTGACACCTCCACCGGGCTGGCTATCGACCGCGCCGGCTGCATCTCGGTCGACGGCACCCAGGCTCTCTCCTGGGCGCGGAGCCGTCAGACGGAGATTCTCGTCAACGGTGCGTGGCAGCCCGACCCCGCCGGCGACGCCGGACGGATCGAGCGCCAAGAGGACCTCGTCCGCCGCACCATGAGGAAGGCGCTCACCTCCGACATCTGGAACCCGGTCCAGCTGAACCGCGTCATCGGGGTCGGCGCCCGCGACGTCACCCTGGACGCCGGCATGTCGACATCCGACCTCACCGGCCTCGGCCGGCACTTCAGCTCGCTCGACCCGGCCAAGGTCGCCCTGCTGAGCCTGCCGACGAACGTGGTCCAGATCCTCGGCAAAGGTGTCCTGACGCTGCAGTTGAGCCAGGCCCAGCCCACGCTGGACCTCCTGACCGGCAAGGTGTCCACCGTGGCCGTGACCACGACCGTGCCGGCCCCGGCGGCCATCGCCACGACGACGACGACGGTCAAGGCCGGCTCGACGACCACGGCCCCGGCCACCTCGGGCACCGCACCGGCGGGGGCGCCGAAGGCCGCCGACGTCAGGATCCGGGTGCTGAACGGGGTGGGCAGCCCGGGGGCGGCGGCCAAGGCGGCCACCAGCCTGACCAACCTGGGCTTCGCCGTGGCCGACAAGGGCGACGCCCCGTCGATCTCCCCCAAGACCACGATCACGTACGGGACGGGCCAGCTGGCCAAGGCCCAGTTGCTCCAGAGCGCGCTGGCCACGACTGCGGTGCTCAAGGAGGACGCCACCCTCAAGGCGGTCGACGTCAACCTGGTCCTGGGCGGGGACTTCTCCGGGGTCAAGTCCGGCATCCCGTCCGGCGGCTCGGCGGGGTCGACGACCGTCGCTCCGGCGGGGTCGACGACCACGGTTGCGCCCCGGGCCGGTACCGCCCCGCTGTCGACGGTGGCGAAGACGCCGCCCTGCTGAGCGCGGGCGGACCTCCCTGCTGGGCCCGACCGTAGTCGCAGGCGGCGGGCGCCGTCACCTACGTTGGGGCGGGTGAGACTCCTCGTTACCGGCGGCGCCGGGTTCATCGGCGCCAATTTCGTCCGTTACTGGTCCGAGACGCACCCCTCCGACCGGGTGGTGGTCTACGACCTGCTCACCTACGCCGGTAACCGGGCCAACCTGAGTGACCTCGAAGGGACGATCGGCTTCGTCCGCGGTGACATCTGCGACCAGGCGACCGCCGAGCACACCATGCGCGACGAGTCGATCGACGTCGTCGTCAACTTCGCCGCCGAGTCGCACAACAGCCTGGCCGTCCTCGACCCCGGCCTGTTCTTCCGCACAAACGTCCTGGGGACCCAGTCCATGTTGGAGGCAGCCCGCCAGGCGGGCGTGTCGCGGTTCCACCACATCTCCACCTGCGAGGTCTACGGCGACCTCGACCTGGACACCGACGAGTCCTTCAGCGAGGACTCGCCCTACCGGCCGCGCACGCCGTACAACGCGTCGAAGGCGGGTGCCGACCACGCGGTGCGGGCCTACCACGAGACCTACGAGCTCCCGGTCACCGTCACCAACTGCTGCAACAACTACGGCCCGTACCAGTTCCCGGAGAAGGTCATCCCGCTCTTCACCGTCAAGGCGCTGAACGGGGAGCCGCTGCCGATGTACGCCTCGACCAAGAACCGCCGCGAGTGGCTGCACGTCGCCGACCACTGCCGGGCCATCGAGGCCGTGCTGGAGCGGGGCCGGATCGGCGAGACCTACAACGTGGGCAGCGGGGTCGAGCGCAGCATCGAGGAGATCGCCGACGGGGTGCTCGCCGGCCTGGGCATGCCGTCCGACCTCAAGACGATCGTCCCCGACCGCCCGGGCCACGACCGGCGGTACCTGCTGGACTCCACCAGGATCCGCACCGAGCTCGGATGGGAGCCGCAGGTCCCCTTCTCCCAGGGCCTGGCCGACACCGTCCGCTGGTACGAGGCCAACCGGGAGTGGTGGGAGCCGCTGCTCGACCGGGCCCCGGTGGAGGAGACGGCCTGGGACGCGGCCGCGCCGGAGGGGGCCTCGCCGCCCGAAAAGACAGGGCCGCCCGAGAAGACAGGGCCGCCCGAGAAGACAGGCCCGGGCGACAGGACCGGTCCCGACGGCGAGCCGGTGACCCCGTGATGCGCGTGCTCCTCACCGGCGCCCGTGGCCAGCTCGGCCAGGAGCTGGAGGCGGTGTTCGCCTCCTCCGGCGACCGGGTCACCGCCGCCGACCAGGCCACGTTCGACCTCGCCGACCGCGATGCCGTGCTCCAGGCCGTCGCCGCCGTCGCTCCCGATGCCATCGTCCACGCCGGGGCCTGGACCGACGTCGACGGCTGCGAGCGTGAGCCGGACCGCGCCTACTCGGTCAACGCCCTGGGTACCCGCCATGTGGCCGAGGCGGCCCGCGCCGGCGGCGCCCGCGTGCTGTACGTGTCGACCGACTACGTGTTCGACGGGCGCGGCGACCGGCCGTACCACGAGTGGGACGCCACCGACCCCCTGTCGGTCTACGGGCGCTCCAAGCTGGCCGGCGAGGCCGCCCTCGGTCCGGGCGACACCGTGGTGCGCACGTCCTGGGTGTGCGGGCGCCACGGGAAGAACTTCGTGAAGACGATCCTGGGCCGGGCGGTCGAGGGCCAGCGGCTGACCGTCGTCGACGACCAGCACGGCTGCCCCACCTTCGCCGACGACCTGGCGGGGATGATCCGCCACCTGGTCGTCGCCCGCCGCCCCGGCGTGTTCCACGTCACCAATCAGGGCCCCACCACCTGGTACCGCTTCGCCCGGGACGTGGTGGAGGCCGCCGGGCTCGACGTCGAGCTGGTCCAGCCGATCACCACCGCCGAGATGCAGCCGCCCCGGCCTGCGCCCCGGCCTGAGTTCTCGGTGCTCGACAACGCCGCCCTGCGGCTGTCGGGGATACCGCTGCTGGCCGATCACCATGAGCCCCTGGAGCGGCTGGTCAAGGAGCTGATGGCCGGATGAGCACCTTCGCACTCCCAAGCAGAGCGTGCTCGGCGAGTTGGATCGTGCTCCGGCTGCCCGGTGGAGCCGGCGAGGGTGGCCGCCGAGGATTCTCGGCAGTCGTGGTCGCCCTGGCACGGGGCGGTCTGGGGCTATGAGCACCATCGCGGTCATCGGGGCGGGGTACGTCGGCCTGACGTCGGCCGCCTGCTTCGCCGAGATCGGACACCGGGTCATCTGCGCCGACGTGGTGCCCGAGAAGGTCGAGCAGCTCTCGCGGGGCGAGATCCCGATCCTGGAGGCCGGGCTGTCCGAGCTGGTGCACTCCGGCCTCGACGGCGGACGGCTCTCCTTCGTCCTCGGCGCCGGCGCCGCGGTGGGCGACGCCGAGTTCGTCTACCTCTGCGTGCCGACGCCCCAGTCGCCCGACGGCTCGGCCGACCTGTCCTACATCCGGGCCGCGGCGACGGAGATCGGCCCGCTGCTCATGCCCGAATGCGTGGTGGTGAACAAGTCGACGGTGCCGGTCGGCTCCACCCGGGCGGTGGAGGAGGTGCTCGGGCGCGACGACGTGCGGGTGGTGTCGAACCCGGAGTTCATGCGGGAGGGCTCGGCGGTGCATGACTTCATGCACCCCGACCGCGTGGTGATCGGCTGCGACGACCAGGCGGCGGCGGCCAAGGTGGCGGCTCTCTTCGACCCGCTGCGGGCGCCGGTCATCGTGACCGACCCGGCGTCGGCCGAGACGATCAAGTACGCCTCGAACGCGTTCCTGGCCGCCAAGGTCTCCTTCGTGAACGCGGTGGCGAACGTCTGCGAGGCGGTCGGGGCGGACGTGCGCGACGTGCTCCTCGGCATGGGCTACGACAAGCGCATCGGCTTCGAGTTCCTCAAGCCCGGCCCCGGCTACGGCGGTTCCTGCTTCCCCAAGGACACGTCCGCGCTGATCCGCATCGCCGAGGACGCCGGCTACGACTTCGGCCTGCTCCGAGGCGTGAAGCAGGTCAACGCCGAGCAGTTCGACCGTGTCGTCGCCAAGGTCGAGCGGATGACGGGCGGGTCGGTCGACGGCCGGGTCGTCGCGGCCTGGGGGCTGACGTTCAAGGCCCGGACCGACGACCTGCGCGACTCGCCTGCCCTCGAGGTGCTGCACCGCCTGATGGACCGCGGCGCCATGGTCCGGGCGTTCGACCCGGCGGTGCCGGCGGGGTCGACCCGTGCCGGGCTGGACGGGATCGAGGTGCGCGCCGACCCCTACGCGGCGTGCGAGGGCGGAGCGGTCCTGGTCGTGCTCACCGAGTGGGACGAGTTCCGCCGGTTCGACTTCGCCAAGGTCGCCGCGGCGCTGGAGGAGCCCCGGGTGGTCGACGCCCGGAACCTGCTCGACCCGGCCGCCCTGCGCCGCCGCGGCTTCACCTACGAGGGCATCGGCCGGTGAGGGTCGTGGTCACCGGCGGGGCCGGTTTCGTCGGCTCGCACCTCTGCCGGGCCCTGCGGGACCGTGGCGACGAGGTAGTCGCCGTCGACAACCTGGTCACCGGCCGCCTGAGCAACCTCGACGACCTGTCCGCCGACCCTGCGTTCAGCTTCCTGCACCAGGACGTGAGCGACTACGTCCACGTCCCCGGCCCGGTCGACGCCGTCCTCCATCTCGCCAGCCCGGCGTCGCCGGTCGACTTCGACCGGATCCCCGTCGCCATCCTCCGGGTCGGGAGCGCCGGGACCCACCACAGCCTCGGCCTGGCCCGCGCCAAGGGAGCGCGGTTCCTGCTCGCGTCGACCAGCGAGGTCTATGGCGACCCGCTCGTCCACCCGCAGCCGGAGACCTACTGGGGCAACGTGAACCCGATCGGGCCCCGGAGCGTCTACGACGAGGCCAAGCGCTTCGCCGAGGCCATGACCATGGCCTACCACCGCCACCACGGGCTCGACGTGCGCATCGTGCGGATCTTCAACACCTACGGGCCCCGGATGCGACCGGACGACGGCCGGGTGGTGTCGAACTTCATCGTCCAGGCGCTGGCCGGGAAGCCCCTCACCGTCCACGGCGACGGCACCCAGACCCGCAGCTTCTGCTACGTGACCGACGAGGTGCGGGGCATCCTGGCCCTGCTCGACTCCGACCACGTCGGGCCGGTCAACATCGGCAACCCGGACGAGTTCACCGTCCTGGACCTGGCCGAGAAGGTGCTGAAGGTCACGGGATCCTCCTCGGAGTTGCGCTTCGAGCCCCGGCCGGTGGACGACCCGGCCCAGCGTCGCCCCGACCTCACCCTGGCCCGCAGCCTGCTGGGCTGGGAGCCGGCGGTCGCCCTCGACGAGGGCGTGGCCCGCACCGCGGACTGGTTCCGGGATGCCTGACGACCGCCGGAGCGAGGAGGCCGGGGAGGACCGACTGCTCTCGGTCATCGTGCCCGTCTACAACGAGCGCAGCACCGTCGCCGAAGTCGTCCGCCGGATGCGGCGGGTGGCGCTCCCCGTCGACCTGGAGATCATCATCGTCGACGACGGCTCGACCGACGGGACCACCCAGATCCTCGCCGCCCTGGAGGACTCCACGGTCCAGGTGGTCCGCCATGAGGCCAACACCGGCAAGGGCGCGGCCATCCGCACCGGCCTCAAGCACGTTCGCGGCGACCTGGTCCTCATCCAGGACGCCGACCTGGAGTACGACCCCGAGGACTGGCCCAGCCTGTTGCGGCCCGTGCTGCGGGGCCGCTCGCAGGTGGTGTACGGCAGCCGCTTCAGCGGCGAGCGGGGCAACATGTCCGCGTCGGGCTGGGCCGGCAACCGCCTGCTCTCCCTGGCCACCAACCTGCTCTACAACACCAGCCTGTCCGACATGGAGTGCGGCTACAAGCTGTTCACCCGCGACGTCCTCGACGGCATCGTCATCGAGTCCGACCGCTTCGACTTCGAGCCGGAGATCACCGCCAAGGTCCTGCGCCGGGGTCACCGCATCTACGAGGTTCCCGTCTCCTACGCCGGCCGGCAGGCCGACGAGGGCCGCAAGTTCGAATGGCGGGACGGTGTGCGAGCCCTCTCCACGCTGGTGCGGTACCGGCTGGCCGACAAGCCGTGAGGGGAATCGCACTCGCACGGGGCGAAGAGCGGTGAGCGTCTCGGCGGTGGCGGTGAGTTACAACTCCCGGGACTGCCTGCCCGAGTGCGTGCGCAGCCTGCGCTCCGAAGGCGTGGCCGAGGTGATCGTGGTCGACAACGCCTCTTTGGACGGATCGATCGAGGCGGTGCTGGCCTCCGACCCCGGCGTGACCGTCGTCGCCACCGGCGCCAACCTCGGGTTCGGCTCCGGGGTCAACCGGGGCGTGGAGGAGACCACCGGTGACCACCTCCTGATCCTGAACCCGGACACCGTGGTCGAGCCCGGCACGGTCAAGGCCCTCACCGAGGCCCTCGATCGCGATCCCGGCCTGGCCGCGGTCGGCCCGAGGATCGAGAACGTCGACGGGACGCTGTACCCGTCGGTCCGGAGCTTCCCGAACCTCTGGGTGGCGACCGGCCACGCGTTCCTCGGCCTGGTGTGGCCGACGAACCCGTTCAGCCGCCGGTACCGGATGCTCGACCTCGACCACGGGCGCCCGGTGTCCGAGGTCGACTGGGTGAGCGGTGCCTGCATGCTGGTGCGCCGGTCGGCCTTCGAGGCGGTGGGTGGCTTCGACGAGAGCTACTTCATGTACGTCGAGGACGTCGACCTGTGCTGGCGGCTCGGCCAGGCCGGGTGGCGCATCGGCTACGACCCCGCAGGCCGGGTGGTGCACGCCCTGGGCGCGTCCAGCCGGCTCATGCCCTACCGGATGATCGCCGCCCATCACCGGTCGCTGCTGCGCTTCGCGACGAAGACGTCGACCGGCGCCGGGCGGGCGCTGCTGCCCCTCGTGGCCGCCGGTCTGGGCCTCCGGACGGGGGTCGCCTGGCTGCACCACGCCGCCGGCCCGGTCCGCCGGACGCCCTAGGCCCCTCCCCGGCCGGTAAGGTCGACGCCAATGGGAAAGGCATCATCGGCAAAAAAGGTCGCCCGCGCCGCACGTACCGGCGGCGGTCGTACGCGGCGGGGCTCGACATCATGGGTGTGGCCGTCGCTGATGGCCGTGGTCGTGGTGCTCGGCACCGCGGGCATCGTGTACTCCCGAGACCAGCGCCAGCCGGACAACACGCGGCCGCTGGCCGCCGCCGCCGGGCGCGCCGGGGACCACTGGCACGCAGCCATCGGCTTCTACATCTGCGGGGCGTTCGCCCCGAACCCGCCCGACACCGGCCAGGACCCCCTCGGCGTCCACAGCCACGGTGACGGGGTCGTCCACATCCACCCCTTCAGCGCCCAGTCGGCGGGCAAGCGCGCCGTCCTGGGCATCTTCTTCGACAGCACCAACCTCAAGGTGACCTCGTCGAAGATCCAGGTCCCCGGCGTGGACGCCCGCAACAACGGTGACAAGTGCGGGGACCAGGTCGCGCAGGTCCGGACCAAGGTGTGGGACTCCCGCGCCCCGTCCGACCAGGGCCGGCTCGTCACGGGCAACCCCCGGGACATCCGTCCCACCGACGGCATGCTGATCACCGTCGCCTTCGAGCCGGCCGGCGTCGACATCCCACGGCCGCCCAGCGCCGACCAGCTCGACAAGCTGACCGACGTGAACCCGGCGCCCACGGACCCGAACGCGTCCACGACGACCGTGCCGGGTTCGCCGACGACCGTCGCCGGGGATCCCAACGCCAGCACCACCACCACGCCCTCCTCGACGACGACGCCCGCCACGTCGAGCACCACGCCCGGCAGCACCGCACCGACCACCAGCGTGCCGTGAGGGCGGTGGTGCTCGTCGGCGGCGTGGGCACCCGCCTGCGGCCGCTGACCCTGACCGTCCCCAAGCAGGTCCTGCCCATCGTCGAGGTGCCCATGATCGAGCGGGTCCTCGCCTACCTCGAGGGCCACGGGGTCGACGAGGCCATCCTGTCCCTCGGCTACCTGCACGACGCTTTCGAGGCCCTGTTCCCCGACGGCCGGGCCGGTGGGGTGCGGCTGGTCTACGCGGTGGAGCCGGAGCCGCTGGACACCGCCGGCGCCATCGGCTTCGCCGCCCGGCAGGCCGGGATCGACGAGCGGTTCCTCGTCGTCAACGGTGACATCCTCACCGACCTCGACGTCACCGCCATGGTCGCCTTCCACGACCGGAGTGGGGCCGAGGCCACCATCGCCCTGGCCAAGGTCGCCGATCCGTCGGCCTTCGGCCTGGTGCCGATCGACGAGCGGGGACGGGTCGCCGCCTTCGTCGAGAAGCCGGCGCCCGGCGCGGCAGGGCCCAGCCTGGTCAATGCCGGCACCTACGTGCTCGAGCCCTCCGTGCTGGACCACATCCCCGAGGGCCGGCGGGTGTCGATCGAGCGGGAGGTGTTCCCGATCCTGGCCGCCGCCGGCTCGGTGTACGGGTTCGAGTCGCCGGACTACTGGACCGACACCGGCACCCCCGTCCAGTACCTGGAGGCCCAGCTCGACCTGGTCTCGGGCCGTCGCCCCGGCCCGCCGGTCGCCGGCGGCCGGGCCGCGGACGGGGCCAACGGCGTCTGGTTGGTCGGCGAGGCCGACGTCCCCGCCGGCCTCCAGGGCCCGGCGGTCATCGGCGCCGGGGCCCGCATCGCCCCGGGCGCGTCGGTGGAGGGTTCTGTGGTCGGCGCCCGGTCATGGCTGCACGCCGGCGCCCGGATCCACGACTCGGTCCTCCTGCCCGACGTGGAGGTCGGCGTCGGCGCGGTCGTCAGCCGGTCGGTGCTCGGCCGGGGCGTCAAGGTGGGCGACGGGGCCCGGATCGAGGGCGTGACCGTGCTCGGGGACGGCTACGAGGTCGCGCCCGGCCAGCGGCTCGACGGTGCGCGGCTGCCCGATGCGGCGCAGGCGTGAGGGCCCCAGCGTGAGGGCGCTCGTCACCGGCGGCGCCGGTTTCATCGGCTCCACCCTGGTCGACCGTTTGCTGGCCGAGGGGCATGCCGTGGATGTGGTGGACGACCTGTCGAAAGGCTCGCTGTCCAACCTGGCCGACGCCCGGGCCACCCAGGGCTACGAGCTGACCTTCCACCGCCTCGACATCCGCGACCCGGCGGTGGTGGACCTGCTGGCCCACCGGCGGCCCGAGGTGGTCTTCCACCTGGCCGCCCAGGCCGACGTGCGGGTCTCGGTCGAGCGACCGGTGTTCGACGCCGAGGTCAACATCCTCGGCACCGTCAACGTCCTGGAGGGGGCGAGGGCGGCCGGCGCCCGGAAGGTGGTGTTCGCGGCCAGCGGCGGCACCCTCTACGGCGAGCCGGAGCACCTCCCGGTGAAGGAGTCGCACCCGCAGCGGCCCCTCTCGCCCTACGGGGTGTCCAAGAAGGCGGCCACGGACTACCTCATCGCCTACCGGGAGCTCCACGGCATCGAGTTCACCGCCCTGGCCCTGGCCAACATCTACGGGCCCCGCCAGGACCCCCACGGAGAGGCCGGCGTGGTCGCCATCTTCGCCGGTCGCCTGCTGGCCGGCGAGCCGTGCACCATCTTCGGCGAGGGCACCCAGACGCGGGACTTCGTCTACGTCGACGACGTGGTCGACGCGTTCGCCCGGGCCGCCCAGAAAGGCAGCGGGCTGCTGATGAACATCGGCACGGGCGTGGAATCGTCGGTGAACGACCTGTACCGCACGATGGCGGCGGCCGCCTCGGTCACCGACCCCGCTGTCTACGCGCCGGCCCGCGCTGGTGAGCTGGCCCGATCCTCGCTCGACCCCGCCCGCGCCGCCATCCACCTCGGATGGAAGCCGTGGACGTCGCTCGAGAGGGGGACGGCCGAGGTGCTGCGGTGGTTCGCCGCCCGGCGGGCTACGCCGTCCTGATCGCCGGATCGGCGTGACCGTGAGGCAGCCACGGCGGCGGGGCGGGCGCAGGCTGGTGCTGGGCCTGCTGATCGGCTGCTACGCCCTCCTGGCGGTGGCGTGGGTGATGGGCAACCCGCCGGGCGCCGCACCCGACGAGGGCGACCACTACGTGCGGGCGCTGGCCGTGGCCTCCGGGGACGTGGTGGGCCGACCGAACCCCGAGCTGGTGGGACAGCCCAAGGCGCTTCCGAAGAAGGCGGGAGAGCCCGCGCTCGCCGCCCTCTGGCTCAAGGAGGGGGTGCGCGTGGTCACCGTGCCGGCCGGGCTCGCCCCGGTCGGTTGGGGGTGCAACGCCTTCCGGTCGGCGGTTGACGCCTCCTGCCTACTCGGGCAGCCCCCGCCGCCCGCGGGGCCGACGGAGGCGCCGACCACCATGGGCACCGTGGAGCCGGCCATGTACGTGCTCCCGGGACTGGCCGCCCGCCTGGGCGACCGGCCGGACACCGCCCTGCGGCTGGGTCGGCTGGCCGACGCCACCGTGGCCGTCGCCCTGCTCGGCGTGGCCGCCGCCCTGTTGTGGACGCCGTCGCGATCGCCGCTCGTCCTGGTCGGCCTGCTGGTGGCGGTGACGCCGATGGTCGTCTTCGTCGAGTCGTCCCTCTCGCTGAGCGGGCCCGAGATCGCGTCCGGCATCTGCTTCTTCGCCGCCCTGTTGCGACTCGGCCGGGGACGCGCCGGCCACCCGGTGTGGGTGGCGGCCGGCGTCTCCGGCGTGATGCTGGCGACGAGCCGGTCACTCGGCCCGGTGTGGATCCTCATGATGGCGGCGGTCACGGTGGGCTGCTACGGATGGGGACCGTGCCGCCGGGCGGTGCGGGACGGCGGGGCGTGGGCGGCGGTGGCCATCGCCGCCATCTCGCTGGCAGCGTTGTCCACCGCGGTGTGGGAGAAGGCGGTCCAGCCGGGGGTCAACGTCGACGGGGCCTACTTCTGGAAGCAGGTGCCGCCATCCTTCGGCGACCTCCCGGGCGTCGGTCGCGACCTGGTGGGGCACTTCGGCTGGCTCGACACCGGCCTGCCCAAGGCTGCCTACCTCCTCTGGGCCTCCATGGTCGTGGTCCTCCTGGTCGCCGCCCTGGTCCTCGGCAGCGGGCGGCAGCGGGCCGTCCTCTTGCTCGTGCCGGTGGGCACGGTTCTGCTGATCCTGCTCATCTCGGCCGGGCTCATGCGCCAGAACGGGTTCCGGGTGCAGGGCCGCCACGTCCTGGCGTTCGCGGTCATGGGGCCGATGCTGGCCGGCGAGGTGCTGTCGGCCAACGCCGGGCGGCTGCGCACGATCCGACCGGGGTGGTTACTGCTCGGCTTCGCCGTGCCGGCCATGGGCGTCCACGTCGCCGCCTGGTACACCAACGCCCGGCGATCGGCGGTGGGCGCCACCGGCCCCGTCTGGTTCGTGGGCCTGTCGAAGTGGTCCCCGCCGGGCTCGTGGACGCTGTGGGGGCTGGTCGTCGCCCTGGCCGCCGCCGCCGGGCTGGCCGCCGCGTTCCTCGCGTCCGGCGAGGAAGCCACCGCAGTGGCCGTGGCGACCCCTTCGCCCGCCCCCTGACCCGGCTTACCGGAACAGGTCGCCGGAGGGGTGGCGGACGATCTCGTCCCGCACCGATCCCGGCCGGAGCCAGGCCGGGTCGACCCCGCGCAGAATGGCGGCCGGCACGCCCGATGCCTTGCCCATGACCAGGTCGGCGGCCGCCGCCAGCTCGTCGGCCACCGCCACCTCCGTGGCTTCCAGCACCCGGCCGTTGGCGTCGGCCGTGCCCCGCAGGTCGACCACCCCCGCCACGCCCGCCACGCCCAGGGCCACGTCGGTGACGCCGTTGCGCCAGGTGCGGCCGAAGGTGTCCGACACGATCACGCCGACCTCCACCCCGGCCACCGCCCGCAGGCCGTCCCGGATGCGCCGGGCCGAGCGGTCGGCGTCGACCGGCAGGAGGGTCACGTAGCCGTCCGGGACGTTCGAGCGGTCGACGCCGGCGTTGGCGCAGACGAACCCGCCAGCCGTCTCGCTGATCACCAGGTCGCCCCGCCGCCGCAGGACCCGCACCGATTCGGCCTCGATTACCGCCGCGTACGCGGCGGCATCGTCCAGGTCCACGGCAACCAGCCGGCCCTCGGCCTTGGACACGATCTTCTGGGTCACGACCAGCACGTCCCCGTCGAGCAGAGCCGCGGCGGCGGCGAGGACGACGGCCAGGCGGTCGCCGGGACGGACCTCGGGGACGCCCTCCACGGGGATGATCTCCATCCGGCTCATCCCCGGGCGCCGGTCAACCTGCGTCTCGATCGACGCAGCGAAGGACGACGCGGGCCAGGGTCGCCGCTTCGGCCGGGCCGTGCATCACCGTAGGCGCCACCACGCAGCGCATGCCGGCGGCCTCGACCGCAGGGGCGAGGGCGGCGTCGGCCTCGTCGACCACCAGGGTGGCGGCGAGGGGCGCGTACAGCCGGGCCACGCCGACCACGGACACCTCGTGACCCAGCTCGGCCAGCAGCCGATCGGCGGGGCCCTTGAGGGCAGCACCGGCGACGATGGGCGAGACGGCCACGGCCCGGTCCCGCCGGGCCGCCACCGCGTCGGATACGCCGGGCACGGCCAGCACGGGCCCGATGGACACGATCGGGTTGGAGGGACAGATGACGACGAGGTCGGCTCCCGCCACGGCGTCGAGGACGCCCGGCGCCGGCCGGGCCGATTCGGCGCCGGCGAAGCGCACGCCCCGCACGGCGACGGAATGCGCCCGGCGTACGAAGTAGTCCTGGAAGCCGATCTCGCCCTCCCCGGCGATGTCCATGCGGGTCTCGACCCGCTCGTCGGTCATCGGCAGCACCGACACGCCCACGCCCCAGGCGGCGGCGACCTCGACCGTCACCGTCGACAGCGGGGCGCCCTCGCCCAGGCGATGGGTGCGGAACAGGTGGGTGGCCAGGTCGCGGTCGCCCAGGCCGAACCACGTCACCGCGGAGGGGTAGCGGGCGAGGGCCTCCATCGCCGCCCACGTCTCGCCCTCCAGCCCCCAACCCCGCTCGGCGCTGATGGCCCCGGCCAGGGTGTAGGTCACGGTGTCCAGATCGGGGCTGACGTGCAGGCCGTGGAGGACCACGTCGTCGCCGGTGTTGACCACCGCGACGACCTCCCGGGAGTCGACGACGTCGACCAGTCCCCGCAGGAACCGGGCGGCGCCCACGCCTCCGCACAGGGCCACGATCACCGCCCCACGATCCCACGCCTCCCCGGCGGCGGCGTAGTCCGGCGGGCGGTGGGGTAGTGATGGGACCATGCTCCGCGCCATATGGAACGACGCTGTCCTGGCCGAGTCCGACGAGACCGTCGTGGTCGAGGGCAACCACTACTTCCCCCGCCGGGCCCTGCGGGCCGAGCACTTCGAACCGGTGGACGACACCTCGTTCTGCCCGTGGAAGGGCACGGCCAGCTACTACGACGTGGTGGTCGACGGGCAGCGGAACGGTGGCGCCGCCTGGTACTACCCCGACCCCATGGACGCGGCGGCCGAGATCAAGGACCACGTGGCCTTCTGGAAGGGCGTGGAGGTCACCTCCGGCTCGTAGACGCGTCGCCCCGGAGCGGTTCCCGGCCGGCACGGTATCGTTCGGGATCGAGAACTTCGAGCGGGACGTCGTCGTCATCGGTGGGTGCGGGCGCGTCGGGCTTCCCCTCGGCTTGGCCTTCGCCGACCGCGGCCTGCGGGTGACATTGTTCGACATCAACCCGGTCGCGGTCGCCACGGTCGAGGCCGGTCGCCTCCCGTTCGACGAGCCGGGCGCCGCTGAGGTCATGGCGCGTGTCGCCGGTCGGACGCTCCGGGCCACGACCGATCCCGCCTGCGTCGCCGACGCCGAGCACGTGGTGATCGTGGTCGGCACGCCGGTCGACGAGCACCTCAATCCCGAGCCGCAGGCGGTGCCCGCTGCCGTAGCCGCGGTGTCCGAGCACCTGCGCGACGGCCAGCTCCTCGTCCTGCGCAGCACGTTGTACCCCGGAGTGACCGCCCTGGTCGAGCGGCTGGTCGCCGGCTTCGGCAAGGACATCGACGTGGCGTTCTGCCCGGAGCGCATCGCCGAGGGCAAGGCCATGACCGAGCTGTTCGAGCTGCCACAGCTGGTGTCGGCTCGCACCGACCGGGCCATGGACCGGTCGGCCAAGCTCTTCCGCACCCTCACCGCCCAGGTCGTGCCCCTGCTGCCCGAGGAGGCGGAGCTGGCCAAGCTGTTCACCAACACCTGGCGCTACATCCGCTTCGCCATCGCCAACCAGCTCTACATGATCGCCAACGACTTCGGCCTGGACTTCGAACGCATTCGCAGCGCCATGGCGTACGACTACCCTCGCGCCGCCGACCTGCCCAAGGCCGGCTTCGCCGCCGGCCCGTGCCTGCTGAAGGACACCATGCAGCTGGCCGCCTTCAACAACAACAACTTCATCCTCGGGCACGCGGCGATGCTGGTCAACGAGGGCCTGCCCCTCTACCTCGTCCATCGTCTCGAGCAGCGCTACGACCTGTCGACGATGACGGTCGGCCTCCTCGGGATGGGCTTCAAGGCCGACTCCGACGACCCCCGATCGAGCCTGAGCTACAAGCTCAAGCGCATCCTGCGGTTCAAGGCCGCGTCGGTGCTCACCACCGATCCCCACGTCACCGTCGACGCCGACCTCCACCCGCTGGAGGAGGTGCTGGAGAAGGCCGATCTCTTGGTGATCGGCACGCCGCATGCCGCCTACGCCGATCTGCGGCCGTCGCAACCGGTGATCGACATCTGGGACCTCTACGGCGACGGGGTCGCGATTTGACAGAGACGGCGGAACGGCGGATATCGGTCGTCATCCCGGCCCACAACGAGGGCGAGGCCATCGTTGCCTGCCTCGACCGCATCTTCGAGGGGGTGAGCCTGCCGTGCGAGGTGCTGGTGGTCTACGACACCCCGTCGGACACGACCGCCCCGTACCTCGAGAAGTACGCCGGGTCGGAGCCCCGCCTGGTGCCCACCCTGAACACCTACGGCACGGGCCCGGCCGACGCCATCCGGTTCGGTGTCCACCATGCCCGGGCGCCCGTCGTCGTGGTCACCATGGCCGACGGCTGCGACGACCCGCAGCAGATCGACGCCCTGGCCCGGCTGGTCGAGCGGGGGGTGGTGGTCGCCGCCGCCTCCCGGTACTCCCGCGGCGGCCAGCAGGTCGGGGTGCCCCACCTCAAGCGGGTGCTGTCGAAGACGGCGGGACTGACGCTGTGCTGGTTCGGCCGGGTGGGCACCCACGACGCCACCAACTCCTTCAAGGCCTACTCCACCGACTTCGTCCGCGACGTCGGCATACAGGCCGACGCCGGCTTCGAGATGGGCATCGAGCTGGTGGCCAAGGCCCGGCGCCTCCGCCTCCCTGTCGCCGAGCTGCCCACCATCTGGCTCGACCGGACCCACGGCGTGTCGAACTTCAAGGTCGCGGCCTGGCTGTCGCGCTACCTGCGCTGGTACTTCCTGGCATTCGGGCCCAGACTGACCCTGGAACAACTGCGGCGGCGGACGACGAGGGTGTCATGAGCGGAAAGCGAGACCGAAGAGGAGCGTCGTCCGGCCGATGAGTCGTGTGCTGGTCAGTGGGGCGGCGGGTTTCATCGGCGGCTACGTCGTCGAGGAGCTGCTGGCGCGGGGCCACACGGTGGTCGGCGTGGACAACTTCTCCAAGTACGGGCCGGTGGCGAGCTCCTTCGCCGGTCACTGCAACTACCAGTTCGTCGAGGGCGACGCCCGGGACGTCGCCCTGATGACGGGCCTGCTCGCCGGCTGCGACCACTTCGTCGCCGGGGCGGCCATGATCGGCGGGATCTCCTACTTCCACGCCTACGCCTACGACCTGCTGGCTACCAACGAGCGCATCACCGCCTCCGCCTGCGACGCCGCCATCGCCGCCCACCGGGCGGGCCGGCTGCAGAAGGTCACCTTCCTGTCCTCCTCAATGGTCTTCGAGTCCACCGACTCCTGGCCGTCCTACGAGGGCCAGCAGCACGTCGTCCCCCCGCCCATGTCGTCCTACGGGTTCCAGAAGCTGGCGGTGGAGTACTTCGCCCGGGCCGCATGGGACCAGTACCGCCTCCCATACACCATCATCCGGCCCTTCAACTGTGTGGGGATCGGCGAGGGCCGGGCCCTGGGCGAGGTGGAGGTGCTGTCCGGGAACGTGAAGCTGGCCATGAGCCATGTGGTGCCCGACCTCGTCCAGAAGGTTCTCAAAGGCCAGGATCCCCTCCGCATCCTCGGCGACGGGTCGCAGGTGCGCCACTACACCTACGGCGGCGACCTGGCCGAGGGCATCGTGGCCGCCATGGAGCACCCCGATGCGCGGAACGAGGATTTCAACCTGTCGACGGCGGAGTCGACCACCGTCCTCGAGCTTGCGGAGGCCGTCTGGACCCGTATCAAGGGCCCCGGCGTGCCCTTTCGCTACGAGAGCGACGAGCCCTTCGAGTACGACGTCCAGCGCCGGGTACCGGCCACCGAGAAGGCGGCCAGGGTGCTCGGCTTCCGGGCCACCACCGGTCTCGACGCCATCCTCGACGAGGTCATCCCGTGGATCGCCAAGGCGGTGGAGGCCGGCGAGATCTAGGAGGCGGGCAGGGTCCCCGGTCCGGTGCCGGACCCGGTGACCCCGGCGACGGACAGAATCTGGCGGACGTAGTCGTCGGAGTGGTTGTAGTTCCACAGCGCCGACTGGAGGCGTTGAGCGTCGGCTCCGCCGTGGCGCAGAGCAGCCGGGCCGCGCCGTGGAGGGCGTCGACGGGGTCGTTCACGTCGGCCCGCCCGTCACCGTCGCCGTCCATTCCGTATGCGGCCCAGGTGGAGGGGAGGAACTGCATGGGGCCCTCGGCCCCCGCCTGTGACGGCACGGCCTGCAGGCACAGGTTGCTCTCGACCCGGCCGATGGCGACCAGGACGTCGGCCGGGAGCCCGGGGCAGGTGGCCGCCGCGGCCCGGGCGGCGGCCTGCCACGTGACCGGGTCCCCCGGCTGCGGGACGGACGACGGCGCCTCCGTGGCGATCTGCTCGCCGGACACGGCAGGAGTCGGAGGGTGGAGATCGGCGGTGCCGGCATAGGCCACCACCCCCGGGCCCAGCACCGTGGCCAGGCAGGCGGCCACCAGCCGGGTCGGATGCCGGGCCACCTCGCCCGAGAGGCGGGTCAGGAACGTCACCGCCGGCTCGGGCGGCAGGTCGGCGCGGGGCGCGAACGGGGCCCCCACGGGCTCGGGCGGGCGCGCCGGAACCCCGGTGAACACGTGCGTGACCATCGACCACATCCGGCCGGACCGGCTCAAGCGGGCGAGCCGGACCCCGGTACGCCTCGGTTGGTGCTACGCATGGGCCGCGTCTCCCCTTCCAGGCACGCGTCAATAGCCATGCCTCCCCGGGCGACGGCCTGCCGTCAGCCTACCCGCGGCCCGGACCGGGCCAAACGGGCGAGGTGCCACCGACGGGCCCACGCCGCCGCCCGGCTACGGCTATGCGGCGGCGGCGTAGAAGCCCTGGATGTCGGCGATGACCGCCACCGAGCCCAGGTTGTTGTAGATCGACACCTTGCCGTTGTTGAGCCGGACCATCACCAGGTTGGGCACCGTCTGCTGGGCGACGA